>NZ_JBEOSD010000137.1:0-22235 GCF_040302735.1 Streptomyces sp. NPDC097619
GCGGGCGGGGGGCTGGGGGGGGTGCGTGCCGGCGCCGGCGGGGGGGGGCGCGCCGCGGGGCAGGGGGGTCAGCGCGGGGTGCCGGCGAGCTGCCGGGACTGGGCGACCAGCCGGTCCTCGGAGTCCCAGATCTCGGCGTCCTCCTCCAGGAATCCACCGGCGAGGTTGCGGGTGGTGATGGAGACGCGGAGCGGGCCGGGGGCCGGCAGGGCGCGGACGTGGGTGGTGAGTTCGATGGTGGGGGTCCAGCCCATCAGGCCCATCTCGAAGGCCGTGGGCGGCAGCGCGTCCACGGCGAGGAGCAGGGAGAGCGGGTCGGCGTCGCGGCCGTCGGCCAGGGCGAACCAGGCGCGCATCTCGCCGCGGCCGGAGAGGGCGCCGACGGCCCAGCCGGCGGTGGTCGGGTCCAGGCGGAGGCGGAGCCGGTCCACGATGGCGGAGCTGCCCGGGATGGGGGCGGGGCCGGAGTCGGCGCTCAGGCAGTGCTCGTAGGCGGGGATGTCGGGGAGGGCGGCGGTGGTGCGCACCTCGGCGGACTGCGCGGCGAGGTCGCCGTAGCGGGCCAGGACGCGGATGCGCTCGACCTCGGCGCCGTTCTCGTCGAACTGGTAGAGGGAGGCCTGTCCGGTGGAGAGGGTGCGGCCGGCCTTGACGAGTTCGGTGCGGATGACGGCGGGGCCGGGCACGGAGGCGCTGAGGTAGTGCGCGGAGACCGTGACGGGGTCGCGGTGCGGCAGGGCCTCGGAGAGGGCCCGGCCGACGAGGGCGAGGAGGTAGCCGCCGTTGACGGCGCTGATGATCGTCCACCCTGCGGACAGCTCGGCGTCGAAGACCCCCGGTTCGGCCGCGCCGCGCGGGCGGACGGCGGTGTCCCGGTCGAACTCGCTGTCGCCGATCGTCCCGCGGAGGGCCGGGGCGGGGGCCGGTGCCTGGGCTGCAGTGGTCATGGGAACGACGCTACACCCGGTTGCTACTAAGCGGTAGCTTTTTCTGATCGGAGTTCGCCCCTCCGGCGGGGCTCACTGCTCCTCGGCCACCGAGGAGCGCCGGTTCCAGGCGCGCGGGGCCTGCCAGTGGAAGTGCATCGCGAGCAGTCGCAAGACGAAGGTGGTGACGATGGCCAGGGCCGTGGTCAGGGCGTTCAGACTGTCGAAGGCGATGGAGACGGCCACGATGGCGGCGCCCACCACGGCGGGCACGGCGTACATCTCGCGGTCCCGCAGCAGTGAGGGCACCTCGTTGACGATCACGTCGCGCAGCACGCCGCCGCCCACCGCCGTGGCCAGCCCGAGAGCGGCCGAGGCCGTCAGGCCCAGCCCGTACTCGTACGCCTTGGTGGTGCCGGTGACGGTGAACAGGGCGAGTCCCGCCGCGTCGAAGACGTTGATGGCGCGGTTGATCCGCTGCACCTCGGGGTGGAGGAAGAAGACGCAGCCCGCGGCCACCAGCGGGGTCACGAAGAAGCTCAGCTCGCCGAAGGCGGCCGGGGGGACGGCACCGATCACCAGGTCCCGGAAGAGCCCGCCGCCGAGGGCGGTGACGAGCGCGAGGACGGCGATGCCGAAGATGTCGAAGTTCTTGCGGACCGCCAGCAGGGCGCCGGAGGTGGCGAAGACGAAGATGCCCGCGAGGTCCAGCGCGTGCTGGACCTCCGGGGAGAACAGATCGTGGAGCACCCGTTCATTGTGCGGTCCGCCCGGGGGCGCACCGACCGGCACCGGGCGGGGGCCGCTCCGGGCCGAGCGGAATTCACGCGGACGTCACGACCGGGCGGACGCGGGGGCGGTCGGACCGCGCTTCCGCGCCCGCCGACCGCCCGCCGTCCGCCCGGCCGTCCGTCGTGAACCGTCAGTCCTCGGCGGACGTCCGCTGCTCGTCCTGCTCGGCCACCGCGTCCGCCACCGCGGCGTCGGAGCCCGCGGGGGCGTTCTCCGGGTGGTGGCAGGCCACCTGGTGGCCGGTCTTCAGCGCCAACAGCGGGGGCTCGACGGTCTTACAGACCTCGGTGGCCTTCCAGCAGCGGGTGTGGAAGCGGCAGCCCGGCGGGGGCGCGATCGGCGAGGGCACGTCGCCCTTGAGCAGGATCCGGTCGCTCTTCGCTCCGCGGCGGCGCGGGTCGGGCACCGGCACGGCCGACATCAGGGCGTTGGTGTACGGGTGCATGGGCGACTCGTACAGCGACTTGCGGTCGGTCAGCTCGACGATCTTGCCGAGGTACATGACCGCGATCCGGTCCGAGACGTGCCGGATGACCGACAGGTCGTGGGCGATGATCACGTACGTGAGGCCCAGCTCGTCCTGGAGGTCGTCCAGCAGGTTGACCACCTGCGCCTGGATCGACACGTCGAGCGCGGAGACCGGCTCGTCGGCCACCACGAGCTTGGGCTTCAGCGCGAGCGCGCGGGCGATGCCGATGCGCTGCCGCTGGCCGCCGGAGAACTCGTGCGGGTAGCGGTTGTAGTGCTCGGGGTTCAGGCCCACCAGCGACAGCAGCCGCTGGACCTCCGCCTTCAGGCCGCCCTCGGGCTGCACGCCCTGGAGCTTGAAGGGGGCGCTGACGATGGTGCCCACCGTGTGGCGCGGGTTCAGCGAGCCGTACGGGTCCTGGAAGATCATCTGGATGTCGCGGCGCAACGGGCGCATCGCGGCCACCCCGAGGTGGGTGACGTCCGTGCCCTCGAACTCGATCTTCCCGCTGCTGGGCTCCAGCAGCCGGGTGATCAGGCGGCCCATGGTGGACTTGCCGCAGCCGGACTCGCCGACCACGCCGAGGGTCTCACCGCGACGGACGTCGAAGTCGATCCCGTCCACGGCCTTGACCGCGCCCACCTGCCGGCGCAGCAGCCCCTTGTGGATGGGGAAGTGCTTGGTGAGTCCGGACACCGTCAGCAGCGCCTCCGGGGAGGCGGTCGCCTGGCCGGGGACCGTGGCCACGGCCGTCTTGTCGTTGTCGGTCACAGCTTCGGCGCAATCTCTTCGGTCCAGATCCGGTTCCGCTGCTCCTGCGGCAGGTGGCAGGCCGACCAGTGCCGGGTGCCGTCCTCCTCCACCAGCTCCGGGCGGACCGTGCGGGTGAGGTTGTCCTTGGGCAGGTCCGCGTACGGGCAGCGCGGGTGGAAGGCGCAGCCGCTCGGGATGTTGATGAGGCTGGGCGGGGAGCCCTTGACCGGGATGAGGCGCTCGGTCTGGTCGCGGTCGATGCGGGGCATCGACCCGAGCAGCCCCCAGGTGTACGGGTGGCGGGGCTCGTAGAAGACCTTCTCGGCGCTGCCGCGCTCCACGCACCGGCCGCCGTACATGACCAGGAGGTCGTCGGCCATCTCCGCGACCACCCCGAGGTCGTGGGTGATCATGATGACCGCGGAGCCGAACTCCTTCTGGAGGTCGCGGATCAGGTCCAGGATCTGGGCCTGCACGGTGACGTCGAGGGCCGTGGTGGGCTCGTCCGCGATCAGCAGCTCGGGATTGTTCACCAGGGCCATGGCGATCATCGCGCGCTGGCGCATGCCGCCGGAGAACTCGTGCGGGTAGCTGTCCACCCGCTTCTGCGGCTCGGGGATGCCGACCCGGTCCAGGAGCTCCACCGCGCGGGTGCGGGCGGTCTTCTTGTCCACCTTGTGGTGGACCCGGTACGCCTCGGCGATCTGCTTGCCGACGGTGAAGTACGGGTGCATGGCGCTCAGCGGGTCCTGGAAGATCATGGCGATCTCGCGGCCGCGGAGCTTGCGCACCTCCTCCTCCGGGGCGGTCAGCAGCTCCCTGCCGTTCAGCCAGATCTCGCCGGAGATCCGCGCCTTCTGGCGGCCGTACTGGCCGACCCGGTGCAGACCCATGATGCCGAGGGAGGTCACCGACTTGCCGGAGCCGGACTCGCCGACGATGCCGAGGGTCTTGCCCTTCTCCAGCTGGAAGGTGAGCCCGTCCACGGACTTGACCAGGCCGTCCTCGGTGGGGAAGTGCACCTTCAGGTCGCGGACGTCCAGGAAGGCGGTGCCCGGGGCGCTGCCGGCGACGGGCTCGTGCACCGCTCCGGTCTTGGTCAGGTCGGTCATGACAGCCTCACTCGGGGGTCGATCACCGCGTACAGAAGGTCCACGACGAGGTTGGCGGCCACCACGAAGAAGGCGGAGATCAGGGTGATGCCGAGGATGACCGGCAGGTCGTGGTCACTGATCGCGCGGACCGCGCTGTAGCCGAGGCCGTGCAGCGAGAAGGTGTACTCGGTCAGGATCGCGCCGCCCAGCAGGGCGCCGAGGTCCAGGCCGAGGACCGTGAGGATCGGGGTCATCGTGGAGCGCATGGCGTGCTTGCCGATGACCACGGGCTCGGTGAGGCCCTTGGCGCGGGCGGTGCGGATGTAGTCCTCGTTGAGGACCTCCAGCATGGTCGCGCGGGTGAGCCGCGCGTACATCGCCGCGTAGAGGAAGGCCAGCGAGACCCACGGCAGGACCATGCCGTTGAACCACTTGCCCGGATCCTCGGCGAACTCCACGCCGGGCCGCCCGAACCAGCCGAGCTGGTCCGAGAAGAGGGCGATGGCGAGCATGCCCGTGAAGTAGATGGGGAGCGAGACGCCCGCGAGGGCCAGGCCCATCGCGGAGCGGTCCAGGACCGTCCCCCGCTTGAGGGCGGAGATCACACCGGCGGCCACGCCACCGAGGACCCACAGGACCACCGCACCGGCGGCCAGCGAGAGGGTGACCGGCAGCCACTCGGTGAGCAGCGGGAAGACTTCCTGCTCGGTCTTGAAGGAGTAGCCGAAGCAAGGCGCGGCGCAGTGCGTGACGTCGTTGCCGTTGGCGTAGGTACGCCCCGCCACCAGGCCGACGACGAACTTTCCGAACTGGACGAGGATGGGGTCGTCCAGCCCCATCTTCTGCCGGATTCCCTCGATGGCCGCGGGGTCGGACTGCTTGCCGACGAAGTACAGCGCCGGGTCGGCCCCGATCATCTTGGGGAACAGGAAGAAGATTCCGAAGGTCATCAGGGTGATGACCAACAGCATGACGACGACGGCGAAGATGCGCCGGATGAGATATGCAAGCACTGCGCTCGGCCTGGCTGCGGCCCGGGGGCGCCCCCTTCTGGAGGGCGCCCCCAGGCCGTCGCCGCGGCCATCACCTGCCCTTCGTGCCTAGCGGGTGTGGCACTGGAACTGGAACTGACGGGGTGTTACTTGACGACGCCGAGCGAGGCGTAGTCGTACCGGCCGTTGTAGGCGTCGGTGGTGTAGGCGTTCGTCAGGCGGGTGGACCGCCAGGTGATGTTCTTGTCGTAGACGAACGGCAGGTAGACCGCGGCCTCGGAGACCTTCTGGTTCATCTGCTTGTAGATGTCACCGGCCTTGACCGGGTCGGTCTCGGCGATGGCGTCGTCGAAGAGCTTGTTGATCGCCGGGTCGTTGAGCTCGGCGAAGTTGTTGTTGCCGCTCTGCAGGATGAACCGGCCGTCGACCAGCGGCTGCGAGAAGCCCTGACCGGTCGGGAAGTCGGCGCCCCAGCCCATGATGATGATGCCGTAGCCCTTGTCCTTGACCACCTTCGGCGAACCGATGATGCCCGAGGTCTGGGCGCCGTCGAACTGGTCGACGTCCGCCTGGATGCCGACCTCCTTCAGCGCGTTCTGGAGGGAGACGGCGGTCGCGACCTCGACGGGCTTGTTGTTGCGGACCGCGATGGTGGTCTTGAAGCCGTTCGGCTTGCCGCACTTGGCCAGGTGCTCCTTGGCCTTGGCGATGTTCGGCTTGCTGTCGTTCTTCAGGACCTCGTACGGGTCGTAGGCGCCGTCGGCGCCCTTGATGCCGAGCGGGAGCATGTTGGGGGCGATGTCGCCACCGGCCTGCGGGCCGCCGCGGGCGGTCTGCAGGGACTTCTTGTCCGCGGCGTAGATGACGGCCTTGCGGCAGTCGATGTTGTCGAAGGGGGCGACCTTCTGCGGCATGACGGCGTACCGGATGAAGCCGGTCTGGCCGTTGTCCAGGTTGCCCTTGTGCTCGCGCAGCGCGGTGGCGCGGGCCGCCTGGCCGATGCCGGTCGCGTTGATGTCGAGGTCGAACTCCCCGTTCATCAGGCGCTTGTCCATGTCGTCGGCGTTCGCCATGAACGTCACCGAGATGGTGTCCGGGAGGGCCTTGCGGATGGTGTCCGACTCGGCCTTGTAGGCGGTGTTGCGCGAGAGCTTCATGCTCTTGTTGGGCTCGTACGAGTCGATCTTGTACGGGCCGCTGGAGAAGGGCTTCAGGCCGTACTTGGCGCCCGTGTCCTTGTCCTTCTTCACCGGCGCGGCCGCGGGCATGGCCAGCATCTGGAGGAAGTCACCGTTGGCCTTCGGCAGCTTGAAGACGATCGTCTTCGCGTCCGGGGTCTCGATGGCCTTCAGGCCGAGCTTGTCCTTCGAGGTGTCCTTGTACGGACCCTTGTACTCGCTCTTCGGGTCCAGCACCTGCATCAGGTAGACCGGGCCGCCGGAGATGACGTCCTGGGCCCAGGTGCGCTGGATGCCGTACTTGATGTCCTGGGCGGTGACGGGGCTGCCGTCCTCCCAGAACACGTTGTCCTTGAGCTTGAAGGTGTAGGTCTTGCCGTCCGCCGAGATCTCGGGGGCGGCCGAGGCCAGGTCCGGAACGAGCTCGGTGCTGCCGGTGCCGGGGGCGGGCTTGAAGGAGACCAGGGTGCGGGCGTAGTACCGCGCGAAGTCCCACATGAAGCCGTAGTAACCGCGCTGCGGGTCCCACGAGTCGGCGTCCTGGGTACCGACGAACTTGAGCTCGCCGCCCTTCTTGTCGGACGCGTTCGACACCTTGTTGATACCGGCGTTGAAGCCGGCCGCGGCGCCCTTCCCGCCCTCCGGCTTGTCGCCGTCCTTGCCGCCCCCGCCACAGGCGGTGACGCCCAGCATGGCCGCGAGCACGACGGCCGTGCCGGCGGCGAGCCTGCGCTTCGACATGCGGTGGTTAGTCACGATGCTCGCAACCTCCGTTGTAGTTCCGGCCTCTGGAGCCGATGTTCGGGGTATTCCTGCCATCGCTAGCGCGCGCCCTTGGGGTCGAGGGCGTCACGGACGCCGTCGCCGAAGAGGTTGAACGCCAGCACGGTGATGAAGATCGCCACGCCCGGGAAGATCATGAAGAGCGGGTCGTCCTCGTACGTGCGCACGGCCGTCGCGAGGGTCTCCCCCCAGGACGGGGTCGGCGGCTTGACGCCGACGCCGAGGAAGCTGAGCGCGGCCTCGGTCAGCACATTGGTGGGGATCATCAGCGTCGAGTAGACGGTGATCGGCGCCACCAGGTTCGGCAGCAGCTCGCGGAAGAGGATGTACCCGCGGCCGGCGCCCAGGCTGCGGGCCGCCTCCACGTACTCCCGTTCGCGCAGGCTGAGGGTCTGCCCGCGGACGATGCGCCCGATGTACGGCCATCCGAAGAACCCGATGACCAGGACCAGGACGGCGATCCGCAGGCCGGAGCCCTCGAAGCCCCAGAGCTTGCTCGGGATGACGGAGATCAGCGCGATGATGAACAGCAGTTGCGGGAAGGCCAGCAGGAGGTCCATGACCCGGCTGATGGCCGCGTCCACCCAACCGCCGAAGTAGCCGGCGATGATGCCGAAGACGGTGCCCAGGGTGACCGCGACGAAGGCCGAGAGGAAGGCCACCAGCAGCGAGATGCGGGCGCCGTAGACGATCCGGCTGAAGACGTCGCGGCCGTTGACCGGCTCCACGCCCAGCAGGAAGTCCTTGCTGATGCCGCCGTAGTCCCCGAGCGGGAGGCCGAGCAGCGGGTCCAGCAGGTCCTCGTGGAGCTCGTCCGGCGGGTGGCCGAGGAGCTTGACGATCAGCGGCGCGAAGACCGCGATCAGGATCAGGAGGAGGACCACGAAACCGCCCGCGAGGGCGACCTTGTCCCGCTTGAGTCGGGTCCAGGCGATCTTCCAGGGCGAGCGGCCCTCGATCGCCTTCTGGGGTTCGGCGGCGACGACGGCTGCGGGCTCGTCCGTGCTCGTGTCGTGCAGTGGTGCCGTCATCGTGGTGGGGACCCCTCTCGGCCGACGATGGCCGGCCCATGCCCGCCGCTGTAGCGGCCTGTTCACATCGGTGTCGCTGGTGGTACGAACTGCGTCTGAAGTGCACCGGAAGGGCTGGTGGTTTCGGGATTGACCGGCCTTCGGTGGGGGGAGTCTTCATCGGGCTCACGATCACCCGCCAGACCCCTCGGGGAATGGATGCGCAACCGTGATGTGACGAGCGGGCTTCCGGTATTCGGACTGGTGGGGCGGTTGAGCGGTGCAACACGGCCCGTTGTGCGCGGATCGGACATTGCCCCCAACCCGCTCTTGACCATGGCGAATTGAGGTGGCCGGTCCGGACGACGGAACACCGGTTCCGGACATACTGTCCAGTATCCGGACTCGCCCCCGCCCAGAGTCGCGGCGCTGCCGCACGGTGGCGATCCCCCCGTTCCCGGTCGCCGTCCCCCGTGCCCGGACCGGCCCGAAGAGGACTCTGACAGGACCTCCCCGCCCCCTCCACGCTTTCGCCGGGGCTTAAACGGATTACCCCGTTCCGCAACCTCGTGCCCGCCGACCGGCGACCTCCGCACGCGGCGAGGACGGCCGGACCGGGACTGTCGCGGAACGGGGGACCGCCCTATCCTCCGGACGTGATCGAGATACGGCTCGCCCCTCGGGACCTGGCCCGGATCCGGTTCGCCCGGTCACCCCTGGAGGAACTCGTCCACAGCGTCCCGGTGCTCGCCGGGACCCGCTCCCCCGCCGTCCACCGCCCCTGGGTGACCGCGACCCGCCCCCGCGTGGACGGGCTGGACCTGCGGGCCCTGCACGCCCTGGCCGCGGGGCCGCTGGTCGTCCCCGACTTCCTCGCCCCGCCGCCCGAGCGGCTCACCGGCGAGATCGCCGACGAGGTGGCCGCCGTCGCCGCCACCCCGCCCGCCCGGGTGCGCGCCGGACTCGACGAACTCGCCCTCGCCCACCGGGGACTGCCCGACGCCCTGCGCCCCCTGTACGAGGACCCGGAGCGCGGACTCGCCCGACTGGCGGACATCCTGACCGCCTACTGGGACGCCGCGATCGCCCCCGTCTGGCCCCGGCTGCGCGCCCTCCACGACGCCGACCTCGCCCACCGGGCCCACCAGTCGGCCGCCTCCGGACTGGACCGGGTGTTCGCGGACCTGCACCCGCAGGCGGAGTTCTCCGGGGACCGGCTGCGCATCGACAAACCGGGACACCGCGCCTTCCGGGACGCCTGCGGGACCGGACTGGTGCTGGTGCCCTGCGCGTTCGCCTGGCCGAACCTGCTCGTCCTGCACAACGAGCCCTACCAACCGGCGCTCTCGTACGCGCCGCGCGGGATCGCCACGCTCTGGGAGGACACCCCGCAGGCCGCCGCGGAACCCCTCGGGGACCTGCTCGGCCGCAGCCGGGCCGCCCTGCTGGCCCACCTCGACCTACCGGTCTCCACCACCCAGCTGGCCGCCTACCTCAACCTGAGCGCGGCGGCGGTCAGCCAGCACCTCGGCGTGCTGCGCCGCTCCCGGCTGGTGACCTCCCAGCGCTCCGGCCGCTGGGTGCTGCACCGGCGGACCGCGCTGGCCTCCTCGCTGCTCTCCCCGGACGAGGACTGACGACCGACCGCGCGGGGCGGCGGCCGGGGATCCCGACCCGGACTCAGTACCGGGTGGAGTGGGCCTCGCGGTCGTAGAAGGGGCGGGCCTGGGAGCGCATCCACAGCGCCACCGGGTCGTGTTCGTCCGCCAGGGCGACCGTGGACACCGGGAGCCCCTCGGGGACGGCGGAGACGGTCTGCCGCATCATCTCCCGCGCGGACTCCACCGCCGCGGCCGAGCCCTCGTACAGGTCGAGGCCGATGGCCAGGTACGCGATGCCCAACGCGGGCTGCACCCAGACCCGGCGCAGCGACCGCACCGCCGGGGTGCGGTGCGCCTGCTGGGTCAGCAGGGCGTAGAACTGCGGCAGCTCGATGGCGGGCTCGGAGAGCCGCAGGGGTCCGGCGGGCATCCGGTCCAGGCCGGTGGCGATCCGTCGCAGGTCCGCCCACGGGATGCCGACGCCGCCGCCCTGGGCGTGCGGATTCAGCCACAGGCCCCAGCGCTCGGGGTAGAGGGCGGCGGCGACCTCGGCGCCGCTCACCTCCTCGTAGGCGCGGTTCCAGCCGCTGGCGCCCAGCTCGCGCGGGGAGGTCACGCAGGCCGCGTAGCCCTGGCCCTCCACCTGCATGCCGCCGTACCGGGCCTCGGGAGCGCCCGGCTGCCCCTCGAAGAGCAGCATCCACAGCCTGCCGCCCGCGAGCGCGTGCAGCAGTGACTCGTAGCTGTCGTAGCGCCCGGGAGTCACCTGCCGCAGCACGTGCTCGACCTGTCCGGCCTGTCCGGCCGCGGCCGTGCCTGACGCAGTCACCCGGTACCCCTCTTCTCGTCCTCGTCCGCCCGTCGTGACGCTCCCGCCGGCCGCGCGCCGCGGGGCGCGGAGCCGGTGCGGAGGTCGTGGCCAGGAAATGTAACCAGCTTAAGGGCGACTACGGCAGGTAGAAGGGGCGGACGTGTTCCGTCATCCAGTCGCCGACCGGATCCTGGGCGGCGTCGAGCAGCAGCAGGTTCACCGGCCAGGGCGGCGCGGTGCGGGCCAGGGCCCGGGAGAGGGCCTCCATGGGGGCGTTGCTGTCGGCCGCCTCCCAGCCGGTGAACCGCACTCCGATGAAGAGGACCGGCTCGCCGCCCTCGATGCTCGCCAGGCAGCGGTGCGCGGAGGCGACCACGCCGGTGGCGCGGAACTCCTCCGCGGCGGCGGTGAGGAAGTCCACCGGGTCCTGCTGCCAGTCGGGTTCGAAGAGTCGGACCCGGCCGCCGGTGGCCGGGCCGTCCAGGGGGGTGCGGCCGGTGCGGCACAGTTCGGCCACGGCGGGCGGCGGCAGCGGGACGCCGACGGTGCCCTCCGGGTTCACCGCGATGCCCAGTTGGGGCGGCAGGCCGCGGGCGAACTCCACGGCCGGGGCCACGGCGAAGGCCATGTGCGGTCCGGCGCAGCGCAGGAACTGCTGCTCGGAGCTGTAGACGGGGACGTAGGCGTCGCCGCCCACGTCCATGGTGGGGAGGTCGAGCTCCCGGCTGTCGGGGGCGCCGCCACCGGGCAGCGGGATCCAGAGCCGGCTGCGGCCGAGGACCTCCAGGATCCGACCGCCCGCGGCAGGGTTGCCCAACGAGGCCGCGAGGGTCTCCTCCAGCTCGTTGGCCGGCCAGCCGTCCCCCGCCGCTCCGCCGGCCCCGTACGTCCCGTCCTGCATGCGCGTCTTCCACCCCGCCCGTCACCGGGCTCTCCGGAGCCCCTTGCCGCTGACCCTAGGGCATCCGCCGCCGGTCCCGCCCGGTCGTGGGCCGCGGTCCCGGGGCGCGGGCCGGGGTCCGCTCCTCGCCCGTGAAGCCGATGGCCCCGAGCCGGGCGGCGGCGGGGCGGTCGAGGAGCACCACGGAGGCGCAGCCCGCGGGGGCCTTCCCGGCGGCCACGGCGGCCAGCAGGCCGGCGGTGGTCGCCCGGTGCCGGGCGAAGGCGTAGGTGGAGACCCCGCGGCCGCGGGCCGCCTGGCCGGAGAGGGCCTGTTCGGGGCTGGCGTCGAGGAGGAGCAGGTGCAGGTCCCTGTTCCGGCGGCGGGCCGCCCGGCCCAGCAGGGCGCGCACCCAGGGCTGGGTGCCGCAGTCGTGGACGACCAGTCCGGTGCCGGAGCGCAGGGCCCGCCACAGGCCGGCGTAGTGGGCGGCGCGGACCAGCGGGCGGTAGAGGGCGTACGGGAGTCGGGGCAGGCGGCGTTCCCAGCGCTCGCGGGCGTCCTGGGAGTCGATGCCGCCGCCGGGGACGGCGCGCTTCATCAGGGTGCTCTTGCCGCTGCCGGGCAGTCCGGACACCACGAGGACGTCCCCCGAGCGGAACTCCAGGCGGGCCGGGCCGCGGCCGTCGAGCCCGCGCAGGTCGAGCACGCCGAAGGGGGCCGTCAGCGCGGCTCCGGCGGGGTGCGGGCGGACCGCCCGGGGCGGGCTCGCGGGGGTCCCGGCCCACCGCTTCCACGGGCCCGGCTGGACCGGTATCCCGGCTGCCGGACCCCCGGTACTGCCGCTCGCCGGTGCTTCCGTTCTCCGCATGGTCATCGCATCCCCCTCGCCGGGTCACCGGGACCCTGCCCACTGAATGTAAAAGGACGGTAATGGCCCTCCCACGGTTCCCGGCCGGAGCGGCTCATGCAATGATGTGCGCGCCAAGCCGTACGACCAACTGCATAAAGGCCGCTTGAATCCGCGCGGGAGAGTGCCGCAGCGTCCGGATCCCGGACCTGGCTGCGGACGCCGAAGGAGCAAGTCCCTCCCTTGAATCTCTCAGGCCCCGTACCGCGCGGGCGAGGCACATCTGAAAAGCGAGCCGGGCACGGGTCACGTACCGCCGGTTCCACCCAAGGTGCAAGTCGCTGCCGTGTGCACATACGGTCGTGATGAACCTCTCAGGTTCCGATGACAGATGGGGAGGAAAGTCCTCTGCCCGTCGTGGACCCGCCTTGGAGAGCCAGCCTTATGCCGAACACCCCCCGTCTGACCGCGCTCGACGCCGTGCACCGCGCGCTCGGCGCGACCATGACCGACTTCGCGGGCTGGGACATGCCGCTCCGGTACGCCAGCGAGCGCGACGAGCACAACGCCGTCCGCACCCGGGCCGGACTCTTCGACCTCTCCCACATGGGCGAGATCACCGTGACCGGGCCGGAGGCCGTGAAGGTCCTCGACTACGCCCTGGTCGGCAACATCTCCACGGTGGGCGTGGGTCGGGCCCGCTACACGATGATCTGCCGCGAGGACGGCGGGATCCTCGACGACCTGATCGTCTACCGGCTGGGCGAGACCGAGTACATGGTCGTGGCCAACGCCTCCAACGCGCAGGTGGTCCTCGACGCGATCACCGAGCGCGCGGCGGGCTTCGAGGCCGAGGTCCGCGACGACCGCGACGCGTACGCGCTGATCGCCGTCCAGGGTCCGGAGTCCCCCGGCATCCTGAAGTCGCTGACCGACGCCGACCTGGACGGCCTGAAGTACTACGCGGGCCTGCCGGGCACGGTGGCCGGGGTCCCGGCGCTGATCGCGCGGACCGGCTACACCGGCGAGGACGGCTTCGAGCTGTTCGTGGAGCCCCGCCACGCCGAGCGGCTGTGGCGGGCGCTGACCGAGGCGGGCGAGGGCGTGGGCCTGGTCCCGGCGGGCCTGTCCTGCCGCGACACCCTGCGCCTGGAGGCGGGCATGCCGCTGTACGGGCACGAGCTGACCACCGGGCTGACCCCCTTCGACGCCGGCCTGGGCCGCGTGGTCAAGTTCGAGAAGGAGGGCGACTTCGTCGGCCGCGCCGCCCTGGAGGCCGCCGCCGCGAAGGCCGCCGAGCAGGCCCCGCGCAAGCTGGTGGGCCTGATCGCGTCCGGTCGCCGGGTGCCGCGCGCCGGGTTCTCCGTCGTGGCCGGCGGCGAGGTCGTCGGTGAGGTCACCTCGGGCGCCCCGTCCCCGACCCTGGGCAAGCCGATCGCGATGGCGTACGTCGACGCGGCGCACGCCGAGCCCGGCACCTCCGGCGTCGGCGTGGACATTCGCGGTACGCATGAGGCGTACGAGGTCGTCGCCCTGCCGTTCTACAAGCGGCAGAAGTGACGATCGCCCCTGCGGCGCCCGTCTCACCCCGCAAGACCACCGTTCATCAGCACTCCCCCGCATCCAGGAGAATCAGGTCATGAGCAACCCCCAGCAGCTGCGTTACACCAAGGAGCACGAGTGGGTCACGGAGGTGGACGCGGACGGCGTCGCCACCGTCGGCATCACGGAGTTCGCGGCCAACGCGCTCGGTGACGTCGTGTACGCCCAGCTCCCCGAGGCGGGCGACTCCGTGACCGCGGGCGAGACCTGTGGCGAGCTGGAGTCCACGAAGTCGGTCAGCGACCTGTTCGCGCCCGTCAGCGGTGAGGTCGTCGCCTCCAACCAGGACGTGGTCGACGACCCCGCGCTCGTGAACTCCGCTCCGTTCGAGGGCGGCTGGCTCTTCAAGGTGAAGATCACCAGCGGTGAGGACGAGCTGCTCTCCGCCGACGAGTACACGGCCTTCACCGCCGGCTGACCCGCCTCCGCCCCGACCGAGGGATAGACATGTCCGTTCTGAACACGCCCCTCCACGAGCTGGACCCGGACGTCGCCGCCGCCGTCGACGCCGAGCTCCGCCGCCAGCAGTCCACCCTGGAAATGATCGCCTCGGAGAACTTCGCTCCGGTCGCGGTCATGGAGGCCCAGGGCTCGGTGCTGACCAACAAGTACGCCGAGGGCTACCCGGGCCGCCGCTACTACGGCGGCTGCGAGCACGTCGACGTGGTCGAGCAGATCGCCATCGACCGGATCAAGGCGCTGTTCGGCGCCGAGGCCGCCAACGTGCAGCCCCACTCGGGCGCCCAGGCCAACGCGGCCGCGATGTTCGCGCTGCTGAAGCCGGGCGACACGATCATGGGTCTGAACCTGGCCCACGGCGGTCACCTGACCCACGGCATGAAGATCAACTTCTCCGGCAAGCTCTACAACGTGGTCCCGTACCACGTGGACGAGACCGGCCAGGTGGACATGGCCGAGGTCGAGCGCCTCGCCAAGGAGTCCAAGCCGCAGCTGATCGTGGCCGGCTGGTCCGCCTACCCGCGCCAGCTGGACTTCGCCGCGTTCCGTCGGATCGCGGACGAGGTCGGCGCCTACCTGATGGTCGACATGGCGCACTTCGCCGGCCTGGTCGCGGCGGGCCTGCACCCGAACCCGGTGCCGCACGCCCACGTGGTCACCACCACCACGCACAAGACCCTCGGCGGTCCGCGCGGCGGCGTGATCCTGTCCACGCAGGAGCTGGCCAAGAAGATCAACTCCGCGGTCTTCCCGGGTCAGCAGGGCGGCCCGCTGGAGCACGTGATCGCGGCCAAGGCCGTGTCCTTCAAGGTCGCGGGCTCCCCCGAGTTCAAGGAGCGCCAGGAGCGCACCCTGGAGGGCGCGAAGATCATCGCCGAGCGCCTGGTGCGGGACGACGTCAAGGCCGTGGGCGTGGACGTGCTCTCCGGCGGCACCGACGTGCACCTGGTCCTGGTGGACCTGCGCAACTCGGAGCTGGACGGCCAGCAGGCCGAGGACCGTCTCCACGAGGTCGGCATCACGGTCAACCGGAACGCCATCCCGAACGACCCGCGGCCCCCGATGGTCACCTCGGGCCTGCGGATCGGCACGCCGGCCCTGGCCACCCGCGGCTTCGGGGCCGAGGACTTCACCGAGGTCGCCGACATCATCGCGGAGACCCTGAAGCCCTCGTTCGACACCGAGGCCCTCAAGGCCCGGGTGTCGGCGCTGGCCGACAAGCACCCGCTGTACCCGTCGCTGTAACACCCGGCGGACCGGACCGGCGTGCAGTCGGTCTCCGGACGGCGTGAAGGGGTCCGGCCCGTGTTTTCCACAGGGCCGGACCCCTTTTCATGACCACTCATGACCAAGGCCCCGGTCGGATGCGACCTATCGCCACTGAATCATCCAAAAAATGGCAAATAGGCTCTGAATAAGGATCTACACCTCGCATCCGGCAGGACGGACACCCCCCATGGACATGAGCGCGGCGAACAGGAAGGGACTCAGTCTCTTCGCGCTGATCATGATCGGCATCGGCTCGATCTTCGGCTCCGGCTGGCTCTTCGGAGCGGGCACGGCGGCGCAGGTGGCCGGTCCGGCCGCGCTGGTGGCCTGGGTGATCGGCGCGGTGTTCATCGGCATGATCGCCATGTCCTACGCCGAGGTCGGCGCCGCCTACCCGATCCCCGGCGGCATGGCCCGGTACGGCCACCTCAGCCACGGCCCGGTGCTCGGCTTCGTCACCGGCTGGGCCGTGTGGATCGCGGTGGCCTCGCTCATCCCGATCGAGTCCATCGCGGCCACCCAGTACATGTCCTCCTGGAGCTTCGGCTGGGCCCAGGACCTGGTGGACGCCCGGAACCACCAGCTCACGGGCTTCGGCATGGGCGTTGCCCTGCTGCTGACGGTGCTGCTGTGGCTGTCCTGCTACTGGTCGGTCCAGCTGCTGGCCCGGATCAACGCCGGACTGACCCTGGTGAAGTTCGCCATCCCCGTGCTGGCCGTGATCGCCCTGGTCGCCTCCGGCTTCCACACCGAGAACTTCTCCGCCCACGGCGGCTTCGCCCCCAACGGCTGGACCGCCGTCCTGACCGCCGTCACCACCTCCGGCGTGGTCTTCGCCTTCAACGGCTTCCAGGCCGTCGTCAACCTCGGCGGGGCAGCCAAGAACCCCGGCCGCGCCATCCCGATCGCCCTGGTCGGCGCCCTCTCCCTGGGCCTGGTCATCTACCTGGCCCTCCAGGCGGCCTTCCTGGGCGCCGTCCCGCCGGAGCACCTGGCGCAGGCCGGCGGCTGGTCCGGGGTCAACTTCAACTCGCCCTTCGCCGAGCTGGCCAAGCTCCTGATGATCCACTGGGTGGTGGTGATGCTCCAGTTCGGCGCCTTCATCTCCCCCGCCGGCTCCAACATCGCCAACGTGGCCTCCGCCGCCTACATGGTGCGCAACCTCTCCGAGACCGGCTTCTTCTCGAAGAAGCTCCAGCAGACCCACCCCGTGTACGGCACCGCCCGCCCGGCCATGTGGATGAACCTCGGCTTCTCGGTGCTGCTCCTGGTCACCGTCGGCCACAGCTGGAAGACCCTCGCCCCGATCATCTCCGCGGCCATGGTGATCTCGTACCTGATCGGCCCGGTCGCGGTGGGCGTCTTCCGGATCACCAAGCCCGACCTGCCCCGGCCCTTCCGGCTGCCGCTGGCCTCCGTGCTCTGCCCCCTGACCTTCGTCTTCGCCGCCTGCGCCCTCTACTGGTCGAAGTGGCCCAACACCGGCATCGTCACCGCCCTCACCCTGCTCGCCGCTCCCCTCGCGGCCCTGGTACTCACCCGGAAGGGAGAGCGGAACCTCGCCCGCCAGTTCGCCCCGGCCTGGTGGATCGTCTTCTTCCTCGGCGGCCTGTCCCTGCTCTCCTGGCTGGGCGGCACCGACTTCGGCGGCCGCGGGACCATCCCCGGCGGCCTGGACATCGCCCTGGTGGCCGCGCTGGCCCTGGGCACCTACTTCTGGGCGGTCCGCGCGGGCGTGCGGGCCCACCGGGCCGGGCTGCCCGGCCCCGACCCGGTCCTCGACGGCTCCGACGGCCCCGCGGCCCCGGACCCGGGGAAGGACCGCGAACGTGAGCTGTCCCACGCGTAGCCGCTAGCACGCCTCCGACGGGCGAGCCGTTCACCTCCACGGGTTAGGCTCGTCTGTCGGACGAAATCCGTACACATCCCCCTCTCCTGCCCCCCCTCCACGAGCTGACAAGGGAGTCCGACCCGTGGCCATCTCCGTCTTCGACCTCTTCTCCATCGGCATCGGCCCGTCCTCCTCCCACACGGTCGGGCCCATGCGCGCCGCGCGCATGTTCGTCAACCGACTGAAGAAGGACGGCGTCCTCGCCCAGACCACCGCCGTGCGCGCGGAGCTCTTCGGCTCCCTCGGCGCCACCGGCCACGGCCACGGCACCCCCAAGGCCGTCCTGCTGGGCCTGGAGGGCCACTCCCCCCGCACCGTGAACGTGGAGACCGCCGACGACGAGGTCGAGCGGATCCGCCGGACCGGCCGGCTGCGTCTGCTGGGTGCCGAGATAGGGGACGCCCACGAGATCGACTTCGACGAGCCGAACCAGCTGATCCTGCACCGGCGCCGCTCCCTGCCGTACCACGCGAACGGCATGACCCTCTTCGCCTACGACGCCGCGGGCACCCCGCTGCTGGAGAAGACCTACTACTCCGTCGGCGGCGGCTTCGTCGTGGACGAGGACGCGGTCGGCGAGGACCGGATCAAGCTCGACGACACCGTGCTGCGGCACCCCTTCCGCACCGGCGACGAGATGCTGCGCCTCACCCAGGAGACCGGCCTGTCGATCTCCTCGCTGATGCTGGAGAACGAGAAGGCCTGGCGCACCGAGGAGGAGATCCGCGAGGGCCTCCTGGAGATCTGGCGGGTCATGCAGTCCTGCGTGCAGCGCGGCATGGCCCGCGAGGGCATCCTCCCCGGCGGCCTGCGCGTCAAGCGCCGGGCCGCCGCCACCGCCCGCCAGCTGCGCACCGAGGGCGACCCGATGCTG
This sequence comes from Streptomyces sp. NPDC097619, assembly GCF_040302735.1. NCBI lineage: Bacteria > Bacillati > Actinomycetota > Actinomycetes > Kitasatosporales > Streptomycetaceae > Streptomyces > Streptomyces sp. NPDC097619. Next base: position 18,235 of record NZ_JBEOSD010000137.1, read on the forward strand.
CACCGCAGCGAGTGGACCACCATCTACGCGATGGCGGTCAACGAGGAGAACGCGGCCGGCGGCCGGGTCGTGACCGCCCCCACCAACGGCGCCGCGGGCGTGCTCCCCGCCGTCCTGCACTACTACGTGAACTTCGTGCCGGGAGCCGACGAGGACGGCGTGGTCCGCTTCCTGCTCGCCGCCGGCGCGATCGGCATGCTCTTCAAGGAGAACGCCTCGATCTCCGGCGCCGAGGTCGGCTGCCAGGGCGAGGTCGGCTCGGCCTGCTCCATGGCGGCCGGAGCCCTGGCCGAGGTGATGGGCGGCACCCCGGAGCAGGTGGAGAACGCCGCCGAGATCGGCATGGAGCACAACCTCGGCCTGACCTGCGACCCGGTCGGCGGACTCGTCCAGATCCCCTGCATCGAGCGCAACGGCATGGCCGCGGTCAAGGCCGTCACCGCCGCCCGCATGGCCCTGCGCGGCGACGGCAGCCACAAGGTCTCCCTGGACAAGGTCATCAAGACCATGAAGGAGACCGGCGCCGACATGAAGGTGAAGTACAAGGAGACCGCCCGCGGCGGCCTCGCCGTCAACGTCATCGAGTGCTGACGGCGGAACCCGCCCCACGGCGTCGTCCACGGCGTCCCCGATCAGGACGGTACGGGCGACCGGGCCGCGCAGGGCCACGTTGAGCATGGCCTTGCCCTCGTCGGCGTTGAGCTCCTGCCAGGCCTTGCCGTCGGTCTTGGTGCTGCCGGAGATCCGGCCGGGGTCGTAGGAGGGGTTCACGACCAGGCCGAGGACCTCGCCGGTGGCGGGGTCGAGGGCGACGGCGGCGCCGCTCTTGCCCTTGAGGGCGGCGTAGCCGGCCTTCTGGACGGCCGGGTCGATGGTGGTGATGACGTTGCCGGGGTCGGCGCGCTTGCCGGTGAGCACGTCCAGGGGGTCCTTGAGGCGGCTGTCGGAGCCGTCGAGGACCTTCTCGTACAGCTTCTCCAGCTGGTTCTTGCCGAAGACCTGCGAGCTGTAGCCGGTGACGGGGGCGTAGAGCGGACCGTCGGTGTAGGTCCGCTTGTACATGAAGTTGCCCTGGTCCACCTTCTTGGAGCCGGTGACCGCCGCGCCGCCCACGATGATGTTGCCGAGGGGGCCCGCGTACCGCTGGATGGTGTTCCGTTTGTTGTTGTCGTCGTCTGCGAGGGCCTGGCCTTGGTACGCCTGCACCCAGGTGACCCGCACCAGCAGGGCGAGTACCAAGAGCAGACAGAAGACCGACGCACGCCTGATCGTCTTGTTCATCCCCCTGTGGGACGCCCGGGGCGGCCGGACCGTTCCGGTCTGCCCGGATTGTGGCGGAGTTCTCAGCTTTTCTTCATACGGGGCCGGGCGGCCGGGCCCCGCGGGGGTCGGAGGAGGCCGGCGGCGGCGCGGTCAGAGGCGTCGGGTGGCCAGGGTGAGCCGGTCGCGGGCCTCGAAGAGGGCGGCGCGGATGCCCTGCTCGTGGGCGGGGGTGAGGCGGGCGGAGGGCACCGAGCAGCTGAGGGCGTCGCGGGCCGGGATCCGGTAGGGCACGGCGACGCCGAAGCAGCGCAGTCCGAGGGTGCTCTCCTCGCGGTCCACGGCGTAGCCCTGCTCGCGGACGAGCGCCAGCTCCTCGACGAGCTGTTCGCGGTCGGTGATGGTGTGCTCGGTGACGGCTTCGAGGCGGGCCGGGAGCAGGGCCCGGACCTCCTCGTCGGCGTGGGTGGCGAGGAGGGCCTTGCCGAGGGCGGTGGAGTGGGCGGGCAGCCGGCGGCCGACCCGGCTGAAGGGGCGCAGGAAGTGCTGGGACTGGCGGGTGGCGAGGTGGACCACGTCGGCGCCGTCGAGGCGGGCCAGGTGGATGGTCTCGGTGGTGTCGTCGGAGAGCCGGTCCAGGACGGGGCGGGCCGCGGCGACGACCTCGTCCCCGTCGATGTAGGAGCTGCCGACGAGCAGGGCCCGGACGCCGATCCCGTAGCGGGTGCCGGTGGCGTCGGTCTCCATCCAGCCGAGGTCCACGAGGGTGCGGAGCAGCATGTAGAGGCTGGACTTGGGGTAGCCGACGCCCTCCTGGATCCCGGCGAGGGTGTGCAGCCCGGGGCGGGCGGCGCACCACTCCAGCAGTTCCACGGTCCGCACGGCTGACTTGACCGGGGCCGCCCCCGGCTCGGCTGTTGCCATCGTCTCTGGCCCCTCTTGTCACGCGTACGGCGCGGAAATAGAGTCCGCACCACAACGATCATTCACCTACAGGAACGCCGTTCAGCATACTGAACGCACTCCTGGGGGACGGCGTGGATCCGGGAGGCCGTGGCGCCATGGCAGCAACACCAGTCTGGAGTGTGGACCCCCGCACCGGAAAGCGACTCGGGGAGGTTGCGGCGGAGGCCACACCGGCGGAGGTGGACGCGGCCGTCACGGCGGCCCACGCGGCGCGGGGCGCCCTGGCCGGACGGGAGGCGCGGGTCGCCTTCCTGCGGGCCGCCGCCGACCTCCTGGACGCCTCGGCGGCCGAGGTGACCGCCGCCGCGGACGCCGAGACCGCGTTGGGCACACCCCGACTCACCGGGGAACTGGCCCGGACCACCTACCAGTTGCGGGCCTTCGCCGAGGTGGTGGAGGACGGCGGCTACCTGGACGTGCGGATCGACCGGGCCGACCCCTCGCTGGTGCCGCCCCGGCCGGAACTGCGCCGCTCCAAGGTGCCGTTGGGCGTGGTCGCCGTGTACGCGGCCTCCAACTTCCCGCTGGCCTTCTCGGTCCCCGGCGGGGACACCGCCAGCGCCCTCGCCGCGGGCTGCCCGGTGGTGGTCAAGGCGCACCCGGACCACCCGGCCACCTCGGAGCTGTGCGCGGCCCTGCTGCGCCGCGCCGCCGTGTCGGTGGGGCTGCCCGAGGCCGTGGTCGGTCTGGTCCACGGCTTCGGGGCCGGCCTGGAGCTGGTCCGGCACCCCCTGGTCTCCGCCGCCGGGTTCACCGGCTCGATCCGCGGCGGCCGGGCCCTGTTCGACGCGGCGGCGGCCCGTCCGGTGCCCATCCCCTTCCACGGCGAGCTGGGCTCCCTCAACCCGGTCGTGGTCACGCCGGCCGCCGCCGCGGAGCGCGCCGAGGAGATCGGCGCCGGCCTGGCGGGGGCCGCCACCCTGGGCATGGGCCAGTTCTGCGTGAAGCCCGGCCTGGTGCTGGTGCCGGAGGGACCGGACGGGGACCGGCTGGCCGGGGCCCTCGCCGAGGGCCTGGCCGGGGCCTCCCCCGGAGTCCTGCTGGACGCGCGGATGCGGGAGAACTTCCTCTCCGGAGCGGCCGAGCGGGCCGCGCTCCCCGGGGTGGCGGCACCGGTGGCCCCGGCGGCCGACGGCCCGCACGGGGTGGCCCCCGGCTTCCTGACCGTGCCGGCCCGCCGGCTCGTGGACGGACCGGCGGACGGTCCGCACGGGCTGCTGCTGGAGGAGTGCTTCGGCCCGGTCACCGTCCTCGCCCGGTACGCCGGGCCCGAGGAGGCCGGGGCGGTCCTGGACCGGCTGTCCGGGAACCTCAGCGCCACCCTCCAGCTGTCCGCGGCCGAGACCGCGGGCGAGGAGCCCGACGGCCCGACGGCCGCCCTGCTCGCCCGGATCACCGGCCTGGCCGGACGGATCCTCGTCAACGGCTGGCCCACCGGCGTGGCGGTGGCCCCGGCCCAGCACCACGGAGGCCCGTACCCGGCCGCCACCTCGCACTCCACCTCGGTGGGCGGGACGGCCATCGAGCGCTGGCTGCGCCCGGTGGTCTACCAGGGCGTCCCGGACCCGCTGCTGCCGGCCGAGCTGCGCGAGGGCAACCCGCTGGGGCTGCCACGGCGGGTGGACGGGGTCCCGGAGGGCCCGACGGCCCCGCTCTAGACACCGGCGGGCGGCGGCGCGGGGCGATGACGTGCGGGCGGCGGTGTTCGACCGCGTGCAGAGCTTCTCGGCCCGTGAGCTGGGGCAGTTCGGCGCGCCCTCGCTGATCACGCGGAC
>NZ_JBEOSD010000138.1:0-22169 GCF_040302735.1 Streptomyces sp. NPDC097619
CCCCGGGGGGGGGGTGGGCTGGGGGGCGCCCCCCCGACGGCTCACAGAGGGGCGCGTCGACGTCCCCACTGTCCTGTGTCCTACTTCTTCTTTTTCTCGATCTCGAAGGTGTCCATCCAGTCGAAGGCCGGCGGATCCTTCAGTTTCTTGCCGTTCCAATACCAGTCGATGTCCCCGAGGCCACGGACCTCGTCCAGTACGGACGCCTTCACGATGGTGGCCAGCTCCCAGGCGGTCTGGTTGCCCGACTGGCGGACGATCTCCGGCTTGTTGTAGGTCCGGCCCCGGGCCACCGTGTATCGGAGGGCTTCTTCGGCCGTTTCGAATGCCGAGCCGTCGGCCTTGGTGAGGTGGTCGAGGGAGAACGTGACCTTCACGCCGCGCTTGCCCGCGGCCTCTTCGACCGCGACCATCCAGAGCGGCTTGTTCTTGTCTGCCGAGCTTTCGTTGCCCCAGACACCACCGTTCAGCGTGAAGTACTCCTTCTTCAGCTCTTCCTTGAGCCTCTTCGCGAGATCGTCGCCGCCACCGGGCCCGTTGACGCCCAGCACCAGGTGGTCACCGTCGTTGAGGAAGCAGCCCTCCGTCTTCCCCCCGTCGGCGGCCTGCACCGCCTTGAAGCCGGCCGGAACGGCCCAGGTACGCGCGTCGTTGACGGCCGTCCCGGTGCCGGTGCCGGTGCCTGTCCCGGTGGCGGAGAGGGTATGGGCCGGCTTCCATGCCCGCCCCTCGCCGGTCCGGGCCACATCCGTCCAGACGGCCGGCCCGCCGTACGCCCGGCCGTACGCCCCGACGGACGCTGAGCGGGACGACACGCCCGACGCGACGCCCGACGAAGCCACCGCGGCCCGCTGCGCGCTCGACCGCTTGCCGCCGGCGGCGCCCGTCAGGCAGGTCGCGACCGACTTGAGCCGGTCCAGCGCCTTCTCGTACTTCTTCAGGTTCTTGCGGGCGTCCGCGACCTTGTCGAGGAAGGAGTTGATGCCCGCGATGGCCTTCGCGATCCGCGGGATTTTGCTCGCGATCTTGAGGGCCTTCATCGGGCCGAGGTTCTGGACGATCGCCCACAGGCAGGTGCCGATGTCCGGGTCGTCGATGCAGGCCTTGATGTCCTCAAGGAACAGCTCGACGAGGATCTCCCCGCCGTTCTCCAGCAGGTAGTCGATCAGGTCCTTCTCGGCGAGGGCCTGCATCTCCTTGAACTGCTCGGGTGACAGACCGGCCTCTTCGAGGGCCTTCTTCACCCGGTCGTCGACGGCCGGGTCGGCGTCGCGGCCCTTGGCCGCCTCCTCCCGTGCCTTGCGGTCCTGCTCGCGCTGGTACTCCTCCGCGCGCGTCGCGGCCGCGTCGGCCTCGCCCGCGTACTGCCGGGCGTTGGCGGCCGCGGCCTCCGCGGACTTGGCGTGCTTCTCGGCCGAGTCGGCGAGCTTGGCCGCGTCGGCGGCGTCCTGCTCCGCCTGGGCGGCGGCGGCCTGGGCCGTGCTCGCCTCCCGCTCGGCCTGGGTGGCGGAGGCGTTCGCCGCCGCCGCGTGGTTCTCCGCCTCCGTGGCCGCGCCGCGGGCGCGCTGCGCCTCGCCCTCGGCCGCGATGGCGGCGTTGCGGGCGGCTGCCGCGTCCGCGAACGCGGCGTTCGCCGCCTGACGGGCGAGCTTCGCGTCGGCCTGCGCCTGCGCGTCCGCCTGCAGGGCACGGCCCGCGGCGGCCCGCGCCTTCGCACCGTCCTGTGCCGCCTCCGCCGCCGACTTCATCGCGGCGGCCGAGGAACGCGCCGCGTCGGCGGACGACCGCGCCGCCGCCGCGGCCTCCTTGAAGGCCGGGGCCACCTGAGCGGCCGCGCTCTTCGCGGCGGCCTCGGCGGCCTCGGCCGCCTTCAGGGCCTCCGCGGCCTTCGCCTGCGCCGAGGCGACCTGCTCCTGCCCCATCGTGGTGGCGGCGTTCGCCACCGCCAGCGCGAAGTCCGCGTCGACGTCCGCACCGGCGAAGGGCGCGACGAGCGCGATCGCGGTGTTCGCGGGGTCCGCGATACCGGCCGCGGTGGAACGAGCCGAGGTCGCCGCCCGGACGGCCGTGACCGCCTGGAGCTGCGCCATCGCCGCCTCGCGGACGGCACCGTCGGCCTCGACCCGGGTACGGTTCGCCGCCTGGAGCGCCTGGTTGGCGTGTGTGGCGGCCAGACCGGCGAGCCGAGAGGCCTCGTGGGCGGCGGTACCCGCCCGGCCCTCCTGCGCCGTCGCCTCCGCGGCCTTCGTCAGCGCACGGTGGGCGGCGGCCCGGGTGAGCGCCGCCTCGCGTTCGGCCTTGTTCGCGGCGGCGTTCGCGGCGTGCGCCGCGGCCTCCGCCTTGTTCGCCGCGGCGTTCGCACGGGCGGCGTGAGCGGTGGCCTCGTTGGCCGCGGCCCGCGCACGGGCCGCGGCGCCGGACGCCTCGATGGCCGCGGCGCGCGAACGCTGCGCCGCACCGGACGACGCGTCGGCGGCACTGCGGGAAGCCCCCGCGGCGGCACCGGAAGCGTTCGCGTCCGAACGGGCCTGGTCCGCGGCCTGACGGGCGAGACCTTCCTCGGAGGTGCCCCGGACCGCCGCGGCGAGCGCCTCGGTGGCCTTGGCGCGGGCCTCGTCGGCCTTGTGCTGCCGCTCCGCCTCGAACGCGGCGTTGCGCGCGTTGCGCGCCTTGGTCTCCTCACCGCGCGCGTTGGCGTCCGCGCGGGCGGCGTTGCCCTCCTGCGTGGCGGCACGGGACCGGAACTCGGAGGCGGTCGCCGCGGCGGCCTGTGCCTCGGCCCGCATGGCCGAGGCGGTACGGGCCTCGGCGTCCGCCCGAGCCCGCGCCGACGCGGCGATCTCCTTCTCCCGCTCGGCCCGCGCCCGCGCGGCCGCCGCCAGGGCCCGCTCACGCTCGGCGATGGCCCGCTGCTCGGCGGCGATCTTCGCCTGCCGCTCCGCCTCGATGCGGGCGTCCCGGGTCTTCTTGGCGTGCTCCCACGCCGCCTTCTCGGCCTGCTCCGCCTCGATCCGGGCCTGCCGCGTCTTGGCCGCCGCGTCAGCGGCGATCTTCGCCTGCCGGTCCGCCTGACGGGCCAACTCGGCTGCGGCCTTGGCGTGCTCGGCGGCGTTCGCCCGCCACGCCTTGGCCTGCTTCTCGTGCAGTTCGGCACGGTTCGCCGCGTTCAGACCCGCCGCGTCGGCGGCCGTGGCGTCGATCGCGTGCTGCGCCGTCAGCGCGGCCCGGACGGCGGCGTCGGAAGCCGCCGCGATCCCGGCGGCGACCTCCGCCCACTGCGCACCGTGCGTCAGCCCCGTCTCGACCAGGACGTCCGCCTGGACCTTCGCCTGCGCGGACGCGACCTGTGCCTGCCGGGCCGCGGTCTCCGCGAAGCCGACCTGCGCGGCGACCGCCTTCTTCACACCCGAGTAGTCCGACAGACGCTTGCCCGCCCGGTCGGCGGCCAGCAGCCGGTCCGCCTCCCGCGCGGCCGCGGCCGCCGCGTTCATCGCGTTGGAGACGTTCTTGAGCGCCTTGACCGCGTCCCCGTGCGCCGCGATGAGCTTGGTACGGGCCTCGGCGGCGCGCGCGGAGTTCTCCGCGAGCTTGCGCAGCCGCTCCGCCGCCTCCAGGGCCTCCTGTTGCGCCTTCTCGTGCGCGGCCCGGTCGTCCGCGTCCTGCTGGGCCGCGACCAGGTAGCCCTTCTCCAGGAACTCGGCGATCACCTGGGCGTCACCCGAGGCGAGCGCGACCTGCGCGGCCCGCTTGACCGCCGGCCCGCCCATCGCCGCGAGCATCTCCACCCGCTTGCGGTTCTCCGCCGCGCGCTGGGCCTCGTTCTGCTCCGCGGCCTTGTCCCGGCCCCGCGCGATCTCGGCGCCGAACGCCAGGAAGTCCGCCCGGTCCTGCGCGGTCCCCTTCAGGACCCGCTCGACCTCCGCGTTGAAGTGGGGGCCGCCGGTGCCGCGCAGCGCCTCGATGGTCCGCCGGTTGCCGGCGTCGACGGCGTCGCGCTTGTCCTTGGCCCGCTGCCGAGCCTCCGCCTCTCCGCGCTCCAGGAACTCCCGTACCGCGTGGGGGTCGGTGCTCTCCAGAGCCTTCCGGGCGGCCTCGCGGACCTCCTCTTCCTCGTCGAACTCGGCGTAGTCCTCGACGAGCTGACGGTCCCGCTCGTCGCTGATCCGGTCCAACTCGGTCCGTACCGGCCCCGCCGGTACCTCGTCGGCGGCGATCGCCCGTGCGATCGCCGCGTTACCCCGCTGGACCAGCTCCAGGGCGCGCGAGTCGAGCACCGCGGAGTCGGGCCGCGCGGCGGCGGTGGCCGCTCCGGCGGCGGTCTGGCCCATCAGACCCGTGAGGAGTGCGGCGGCCATCGCCACGGACACGGCCCTGGAAGCCGTACGCGTGCGGCCGGGCCGTCGTCTTCCGGCCCCCGGCCGGAATACGTCATTCATCGGTGGTTCCCCTGAACGAAAGTGAGAGGGCCAGGGGGAACCGGCGGGGGACCACGCGCCGACGGCACGCCGAACCGGCCCGCCCGCACGACACGAGGCCGTACGGACGGGCGGCGGCGCGCACGACGGCGCGAAGACTTCCCCCCAGTGGTGGGCTCCCCCGGAAGCCCGTGAACATCGGTGCGCGCGACGGGGCCGCAGCCGGTACCGATACCGGCAGCATCCCGCCACGAGAAAGTGGATGGTCAAGCCACCTACACGGACCATATCAAGGCAAAGATCAAACAGAAGGCCATCTTTCAGCCACTTGTCCGAATCCAGGCGGTCGGGTTGTGTGCGGCGGGGACGGTGGAAGGGCTCCCCGCGACCACCGAGCGAGTGGCTGTGACCGCACGTCAGCCCGGACCCCGGCAGGGCCACCCGTTCGCGACGGACTGAATCGCAGTGCTCATGCCTGACGCGATCGTCTACGGTCCTCCCCGTGACAGACCACCAGGACGACACGAGGGCCGCCTACGACGGCGTCGTCGAGCTGTACGCCTCGCTGTTCGCCCACCAGATGGAGGACCAGCCTTTCGCCCGCTCGATCATCGGCGCCTTCGCCGAGCTCGTGCGAGGCACGGGGAACCTCCGGGCCGCGGACGTCGGCTGCGGACCCGGACACCTCACCGCCATGCTGCACCGGCTCGGCCTGGACGTCACCGGATACGACCTCTCCCCGGGCATGATCCGCCACGCCCGCCACGCCCACCCGGAGCTGAGCTTCCGCGAAGCGCGCATGGAGGCCCTGCCGGAGGCCGACGGGGCACTCGGCGGGATCCTCGCGCACTACTCGATGATCCACACCCCACCCGAGGAACTGCCCGCGCTCATCGCCGAACAGGCCCGCGCACTCACACCGGGCGGCGTACTGCTCGCCTCCTTCTTCGGAACGGACCGCACCGCACCCGAGGCCGGAACCCGACCGCCCTCCGAGCCGCACCGCTTCGACCACAAGGTCACCCCGGCCTACAGCTGGCCCGTCGACCGCTTCACCTCACTGCTCACCGCCGCGGGCCTCGTCCCCGTCGCCCGCCTACTCCACGACCCGGCCTCGGAACGCGGCTACCTCGACGCCCACGTCCTGGTTCGACGACTCCGGTAGTCGTCGAGGAGCGCGAATTCTCGTACTGCAGCGTGATCTGGAGGGCGTGACATGACACAGGCACACAGCGAGCAGGGCCGGCCCTGGGTGGCCCTGTTCAGCTACGAGAACGTGCCGGGTCGTCCGCGGCCGGGCCGGCTGCTGGGGGGATTGACTGCGAGACCGCGGCATCGACTGGGATCCGTTCGACGGCGACGAGGTCCGCGTCGACCTCATGTGCGGCGTGGGCCCGGACGGCCACTGGCACGGCACGTACGCCATCAACATCCGAGCCGACGCCCTCCACCGCCTGGGTCTCGACCCCGACCAGCCGACCTCGTCACCTGCTGACCCGCCCCCACCGAAGTGGTGGGGTCCGCGGGCCCGGTGACGGGTGTCTCCTCCGGGCCTGAGCCACCCCGCCGGCGCGGGCGTGATTCAGGAGTCTCCCTCGATCGGGCCGGACGCATCCCCTTCCGCTTCCACGACCTCCGCCTCCAACGCCAAGCCATCGACGCCCCCGGCAACGCCCTCAGCGGCCAGGACGGCGACTCCGGCAAGCCGCCTGCCGTAGCCATCGTCCGTTGACGATTTCGTCAGCGTTGCCGTCAGACGACCGGAAGCTCCACCGAACGATGCGTCGGTGGAGCTTCCAGAGTTGACGGAACGGCCCGGCATGAGGGCCTGAAGCCGCGCTATTTCAGATGGCCGAGAGTCCCCTGCGGACCCTCCGCCACGATCGCGCGGAAAGCCTCGAGCATGGCTGATACTCCGGGCTTGGGCACGATCACGAGATCAGAGCACTGGAAGAAGACTCCACCGCCGTACTCGCCGGATTCCCTCCATCGCTTCATCACCGTTTCGATTGCACCGAGAGTCATGAAACTCGCACTCCACCGGGTGCCGTCAGGGAGTCGCAACTCCGCATCAACGTCCCCTGCCGTTTCAGCCGGTTCGTCAGCACCGAGCATGAAAAGTGCAGTGAACTCAGGTTCCCTGACGACGTGGTAGATGTCGTATTCCACAGGTTCTACGTGATTACTTTCCATAAATCTGCTTCAGCCTTGCGATCACTTTGGACTCGTTCCCCTTGTCCGCCTTGCCGACAATTTGTACTCCACCGTCAACATTCTGGAAGAAGAGACGCCCACCGTTTCGACCTCGCGCGTAGGTCACATCGGTGCCAGGCAACGCTTTACCTCCCCTACCCGGGTTCATGTTTCCACGGGAAATCTGCTCAAACAGGTGGTCAAAATCTCTTTATATATCCTATCCGCTCTCATCAGTAGCAGATCCTGCCCGATAGCAGACGACATTGGAATGCATCCGCCAGAGCTGTGAACCAGGAGCGGTGTAGACTCGGCCAGCACATAGTACGTGTGCTGGCCGAGGTGCCGTCATCAGTTCTTTCGCAGGTCAAAGTAATTCGGCCAGCCCGTGGGTGCACAAGGAAGTCCCCTCCCGTGCAACCGAGTTGTCGTCGGCGTTGCCGCCAGACGACTGTACGAGTCAGGGTGGTGGAGCGGGATTGGGCTGCTGTCCTGCCCGAGTTGGGGTCGGGCATTGTCAGGGAACCCTATGCTGGCCCGGCAACTCGGGCAGGTCGTGATCGTGCCCGGGATTTGCGCGAGTGGCCCCCTGACCTTGCTCGATGCGGGCCCCGACCTGGGGAGGTGTGTAAAGCCCACCGGGCCGACCACCCCCACCTCCGGGCTGCCGCCTCGGCCAATTCCCCACCGTCGGCGCGGCGCTTGCCGGGCGGGCGCGTCCGGCGCAACGCCGTGCTGTTTCTTCGCGACCCTCTCGCGGTGGCGGAGCCGAGAAGGGGCCGGGCGGGCGGCCGTGCCGCGCGCGACCCGCGTCAGCGGGGCCATGGGGTTCGGGCTCAGCCACAGAAGGTCAGCACTCAGTGGGCTGAGCTAACGGACGAAGAGGGCGTCGAACTCGTCGTGATCAAGGAACTCCTCGGCTACGCCCACATCGGCGTCACCGCCACCGTTTACGCCCACGTCCGACTCCGTCAACAGAGCGACGCCATCGAAATTCTCAGTAGCGTTGTCGGCAGCCGGGAGAGCACCGAGACGGCACGCTCTGAGGGCGACGAACCGGAACCCTGAGCCGCCCTCGTCCCTGTTGTTGCCGTCGACTACTGCCGTCACCCCACACAGAAGCCCCGCCAGGATGCACCTGGCGGGGCTTTGGGGTTTTCGGTGGAATTCAAGTTCCGCTACTCGGCGTCATAACCATCAAAAGCCCTCTCGGGAACCCGTCCAGCTTTCTTTCTTTTTAATTGCTTTCTGGGAGACCACCTCAAGACGCTGCTTCGTCACCGATGGCACGAAGAACCTCGGAGAGCCAAACGAAACCATGCCCCACAACACGGTCAGGCTCGGAGAGCATATCTTCCAGGTGACCCCACGACTCAGAAAGCATGCCGATCGAGAGATCTCGCGGCTCGCTATAGATCTCATAAGCCTGATCTCGAGGCACAGACCAGAATGCCTCTCTGTCGATTTCCAACACCTGCTCACCGGCATGGATCCGCTCCATAAGCAAGTCGAAGACACCCTTGAGCTTGTCCACTGAAATCTCGACCATCAGCAAGCACTCCCGGTAATTTTCGCGATGTTCTCGTGGAAGGTCCGTATTTCCTTCCTGAGATGTCTGGCGCGCCCCTCGATTATTCGCTGCCGAACCTCTTCATTCGGAGCATTCTTGAGGAACCCCTTATTGTCGTAGGCGTCCGGGTTCGCTAGGTAGTCCCGGAGTTTCGCCTCATGCTCCTCGATCAACTGCCGATACGAGCCGATGGACTTCAGCTGCTCAGGAGTCAGATCGCCGTTGCTGTTGTGAACTAGGATCGGGGTGGTGCCCGCCAGCACATAGTATGTGTGGAGATCGTCGACCGTCAGGTTGTAGGTGCGCGTCGTCTTCTTGAACGGGGTGTTCGTTGTGACCCTGACCTGGCGACCCTGATCTGTCAGCAGCGTCATGCCTGGCTGGAGATCGGAGGCTTCGATCCAGCCTCGCTGGGACGGTGACCAGAACGGGTGCTCGTGAGTTGCGGTGATGTCCGATGCGCCGTTCTGCGTGGCGATCGAGATCTTGTTGAAGTGCCGGTCGCCGTCAGTGATGATCAGGCGAGTCACGCTGCGCGCTCCCGACTCGCCTGTCTCGGGATCGGTCGCGGCTACCTTGTCGTCGAGTCGGACCTTCTCGATGGGTTTCGTCGAGCCGTCCGCCATCTTGACTTGTGTGCCGGCGGGGAAGCAGTTGTTGCAGTTCTTCTTCAGGAAGCGATTTATGGCAGCCCGTCCGCCAACCTTGGCTCCCGCGCCCACTCCTGAGAGTCCTCCTTCCACGGTCTCCCTGACCGTGGACTCCAGGTCTTCGGACAGCGGGCTGGACACGTCCTTGGTGGACTGGGTGAAGAGTCCGATGATCCGCTCCATCGCGCCTTCATCGGTCGCGCAGTCAGCGAACCCGCATACATCGCCGGTGACTTCGTTGATGGCCTCTTCGGGTGCGCCGTACTGCCACATCTTCATGGCGATCTTGCCCTTGGCTGACCCGTTGAAGTCGTACTTCCGCTGGATCTTGGCGCCTTGTCGGCCGGACAGCTTCCGGACGTAGGGGCGGCCTGCTTGATGCAGCTTTACCGCCTGGTGGTACCAGAAGCGTGCAAGATTCTGACGGTACTGCTTTTCCTGGCGCTGCTTCTCGGTGCCGTAGTAGCCGCCCGTCTGCGTGTTCCGGTTGTTGTAGTACTGGCCGTCGTCGATCAGACCGGAAGGGTCGCTGCGGGTGATCGGGCTGTTGTGGCTGTAGGCGTAACCGTTGATCTGGAGCGGGTCGGTCAAGTCCATGATCGGGTCGGCCGAGATGAAACGGCCGGTCTCGGAGTCGTATTCGCGTGCTCCGATGTGGGTGAGGCCCGTCGAGTCGTCGATGCCGACACCGAGGTAGGTGCGCTGGTTCGGCCAGCTCGTCGGTTTGGGCCCGCGGATGTCGCCGTACGGCTTGAAGGCGCGGCGGCCGATGGTCTGCCCGGAGGTGATCGCGACGGTGGTCGTGGCCGTACCGAGGTGATCCGTGATCAACGCGTCCAGCTTGTGCCCGGTGGTGGCCCCGTCGGTGGTGGAGCGGACGATGGTGGGAGCACCGGCGTGCGCGTAGGAACGGGTGGCCTTGGTGATCCTTCCGCCTTCAGCGATGAGTTCCGTCTCGCCGACATACAGGGTGCTGCTGGTGGGGGTGTACTCCAGGATCCGGTTGCCGTCGGCGTCGTAGACGTACTTGGTCGTGATCCCCTTGTCGGTGATCGTCGCGAGCTTGTTCTCGCGGGACCACGTCAGATTCTGCGTCCGGCCGGGAAGGGCCCGCTTGGTCGTATTGCCGTACGCGTCGGACACGTACGTGCTGGAGCTCCCGGTCGGGGTCGAACTCACCTCGGTCAGGACGTGCGGCTGGTCGAGGTAGGGGGGCGTGGTGCCGTTGCCCTGGCGGAGGGTGCCGTACTTGTAGCTGCTGGTGACGTCCTTGCTCGCGTCCGCTGTGTTGTGTGTGACGAGGGTGGCCCGGTTACCGAGAACGTCGAAGGTGTAGCTGTCCCAGTAAGCGGTGGACCCGGTCGCGATGGTGCCCGGCTGAGGGGCCGCGGCCTTCAAGGAGTCGCTGAGGGCCGTGTCCGGGCTGGTCGTGTCGCTGACGCTGTCGGCGGCGTCGGCCACCGGCCCACGCGAAGCGACACCGTCGGTCCGGTAGCCCCACGACCAGCCGCCCGGACTCTGACAGGCGGCGCCGCCTGCGGCGCTCGGCTTGCTGGACGTCCACGCGTGGACCAGCTCGCCCATGGCGTCGTAGGTGAAGCACTGGTTGTCGTTCACCGAGGTCGCGCCGTCGGTGAGTTTCTGTCCGAAGGAGGTGATCAGACCGGCGTGGTCGTACGAGTATCGCTGGTCGGTGACCCGGTGGGCGTTCGAGGTCTCGCGGTCCACGACCCGGCGGTGGAGCTGGCGGGTGTTGTCCTGCAAGAAGTTCGTGGTCCACACGCGGTGGGGCTGCGGCCCGCTGACGGTCCGCATCACCTCGCCGTAGGGGGAGTACGTGACGTCCGCGGTGTACCAGTCGGCACCCGCTGTCGACTCCGGAAGTCCGTCTTCGTTGTAGCGGGTGACGACCTTCTCGGCCGCGAGCCCGCCCTTCGCCGGCAGGGTGACCGAATGCGGCTTGCCCGTGGTGGTGTACGCGTACGCGTAGGTGTAGGTGCCGGACAGGCCGGTGGTGGCCGTGTTGGCGGGGATGACGGTCTCCCGGCCCGTCGGCCGGTAGCCCTGGTCGTACCCGGTCACGCGGTCGACGTAGTCCCCGCCCGGGTCGTGCCGGGTGGAGGATACGGGCAGGCCGATGGCTCCGGGGAGGCTGTCGTAGGCGAAGGACTGGCTGGGATCGGCGGTCGCCGAACCCTGACGGACCTTCACGACGCGACCCAGCTTGTCGTACTCGGTGTACACGCCGCCGCGCGCATCCGTGACGACCTTGGGCCTGTCGGCGTCGTCGTAGGCCGTGGTCGTCGCCCCGGTGTCGGGGTCCGTGGTCCCGACGACACGGTTGCGGGCGTCGTACTCGTAGGCCCAGGTGCTGCCCGCGGGGTCGATGACCTTGGCCAGGTTGCCGCGCCCGTCGTACTCGTACGACGTGGTGCGGGCAAGCGTCGACGAGGTGTTGGTGAAGTGCTGGATCTTGGTGGTACGCCCGAGAGCGTCCGTGTACGTCTTCCGTGCGGGTTCGCTGATGCCCGGAGGCCGGATGTACGTGGTCGTGTCCCCGTACGTCGTCGTCGCGTTGTGGAGGAACTTGCCGCTGTGATAGGTGGCGACGCGGACCGGGCGCTCCAGGCCGTCGTAGAACGTCCTGGTCAGGCTCGGCACCAGGGTGGGTGAGAGCCTGACGAAGAGCGTCGTGGAGGGTTCGTCCTGCGCGAGGTAGCTGCTCGTCTGCTCGCGCACCAGGCCGTGGTCGTCGTACTTCGTATCGGCGATGATCCGTCCCGGCCCGTGGGCCTGGGTCTGGGTCTGCACCGGGCGCATGAGGCCGTCGTACAGGGTGATCTGGACGGCACGGGTGCCGTCGTCCTTGAGTGTTCTGGTCGTGACCGACGCCGGCCGGTTGGCCTTCGAGGAGGCGTAGGCGGCCTGGTACGAGATCTCCACGTCAGCGGTCTGCGTTCCGGCGGACCGATCAGGAGACCACCCCTTCACGAGACGGCCGAAGGCGTCGTATTCGCTGCGGGACACCCGCCCGTTGGTGTCCGTCGTCGACAAGCTGAGCCCGCGGCCCGGGTCGAGCGTCGTCGTCGAGGTGTGACCCATCGGGTTGATCGTCTTCACCGAGGTCAACGGACCACCCGCATCACCCGGCGTGTACTGGGTCTGCGTCGAACCCACCACAGGCTTCGTCACCTTGCGGATCCGGCCGAGCGGGTCGTACTCGGACGTGGTGACGATGCTGTACGCCGTACCGTCGCCGTTGATCTCCGCGGTGGACGTGGGAAGTCCCTGCGTCGGCGTCGCTCCGTAGCCCAGCCCGTCGTAGGACGTCCGGACGGCGCCCACCAGCTCCTTCGACGGATCTGCGGAACCGTGGTCGGCACAGCTCGTCGTCGTGGTGCGGACGGACTTCGCCAGCCCGATCAGATGCACCTGAGGATCGGCATTGTGCACGTACTCCGTCTTGGTGCAGGAGAAGTCGCTGAGGGTCTCGCCCGTTCCGTTCGGCTTGACCACCGCCTTCTCCGTCTGGACAGGCAGCCCGTACGTGTCGTCGACAGTGGTGGTTTCCCGCACGGCCTGCCAACTGGCACCGACGGTCTGGATGGTGTCGGTCTGCGCGATCCCCGTGCGGTGGGCGAGGAGAGGACCCGCCCCGCCGTCACGGGCACGGGACGCGGTCTGCACCGACCACGGCTTGTTCAGGGTGCGGGACAGGATCCGGCCACCGGCGCCGCTGTACTGCACGGACTCCGCGACCATGCCGCCGAACTGCGGTGCGTCCTCGGCGACGAGCGTGACCTTCCCCGTCGAGTCCTTCACCGCGCCGCCGGCACCACGGAAGTAGCGGGTGACCGAGTGGGACTGCGTCTCCGGATCGGTGCTCTTGGAACTCTGGTATTCGCCGCCCTTCGTCGTGGTGACGGTCTGGTAGCCGCGCCACACGCTCGGAGTCCGCAGGTCCGCCCGGGTGAACTCGTCGTCGCTCCGTCCCCAGGAGGCGTCCTTGTAGGCGTACTTCGTCACCACGCGGTCGGAGAATCCGGTGATGCGGTCGGTCTCGACGACCGTGTCCACCAGGTACTTGTTGAACCAAGCGATCTGCGGGAGTTTCTCCTCCCCGTCCGGGGACCAGCGCACCGGGTAGCAAGTGCCTCTGTTGTCCTCGGGCGAGACCGTCGGTTGCACCTTGCAGCCGCCGGTGTACGTGACGGAGATCTCGCCGCCGTGCTCGGTGGTTACCGCGCCGATGCGCGGCTGTGCGAACATCGGCCGTGCGTCGTTGGTGCTGCGTGGCACGAGATTGGGCAGCCGACGGTCCTTGAGGTGCTTCAGAGGGTCGGTGGGTCCCACCTGATAGGGCGTGAAACCGGTGCCGCCGTTGGACAACGGAACTGCCTTGGTCGAACCGGCCGTGTACCCGTACCGGTCGATGGAGCTCAGCCACAAGCCGGGGGACGTGCTGTACAGGTCCCTCGGAAAGGCGTGGTTGAGAACGTAGGTGTCCACGGGCTGCAGCCCGGTGGACCCGGGACGGTGGCCGAACGTGGAGATCTTGTTCAGCCGGTACTGCGTCCAGAACGACGGGAAGAACGGGCAGAGCTTCGACGTCGACTTGCAGTTCAGGTTGCCCGGGGTGTCCCGCCAAGGCCGGTAGGCAGCCGCGTCCTCCGTCTTGTGGAAGTTCGCCGGGGCGCACGCGGTCGCGCCGTCGAGGCACCGCTCGGCGAGGACGAAGTCCACCTTTGCGGACGGCGTCGCCGACAGTGCGCCTTCGCGGAGGCCGTACTCGATCGAGTCGGGCTGCCCACCGCGGACGTACTCCTCCGGCTTGCTGCTCTTCTTGTTGACGGCGTAGAAGTTCTTCTCCTGACGCCAGTTGATGATCATCACGTTGCCGTGCACATCGATGACCTTGTCCAGGCCCCAGTGCCACGCCTGCTGCTTCGTGGTGTCGCTGTTGCAGCGGGAAGAGGCGAACGTCGTGGCATAGCACGGCTCACCGGGGTGATTGCCGAACACGGGCGCGGTGAATACCGAGTTCGTGTCGGAGTGACCGCCTCCGATCTTGTTCAGCCCGTAGAAGTACTTCGTCCCGTCCGGGGTGGTCACGACCCAGTGCTCGCCGTTGTTGTCACCGTTGACGGTATTGGTCTTGAGCTCGACCAGGGTGCCGTCGTCGGCCGTGGGCCGGTACCGGTTGCTGTCGCCCTGGCGGACGAGCTCCATGGTCTTCCCGCCGAAGGACATGGTGGCGTTGTGAGAGACCCAGCAGAGGTCGTCGCGCTTGTCCTTCTTGGCGGTGTTGTTCGGGGACTTGCCGTCCACCGCCTTCACGTCGTCCTTGCAGGGGCGGTACCTGCGCTCGATGTGGCCCGGGTCGTAGTCCCAGCCTTCACCCACCCACGATGCCTGTGGGGAGGTGGAAGCGGTCTTGCCGTCCACCGTCTGGGAGTTGTATCCGAGTGCGATCTCCGGTCCCGGCCCTGCGGGTGCCGGCGGCACCGCGACCGGGTAGGACCAGGTGAACGCGCCGGACGAGCTGCCCGCGGACCACTGACCGCTCGAGATCAGGGGGGTCGCCTTGAAGGACCCACCGGCGCCGGTACCGGAGTCCAGCGCCGCGATCACGCCCTGGTCCCCGCCCGGAGCGAGCCCTGTGGGGCGCACGAAGGACGCCTGGACCACTCCGGAGTCCGCGTTCTGCGCCGCGGACGGGGCCACGGACGGCACTGTTCCGTCGGCGGCGACGTCGATGGTCGCACGAACGGACTCGGACGCGGTGTCGTTCTCCGTTTCGAGCTCCTCGTACTCCCGGCACGCCTCGACGTCAGGAGTGGTCAGGAAGCACTCGGGCAACTGCACGAGACGCAGGCGCGATGCCCAGTCGGCGCCGTACAGGTCCGCGTAGGCCGCGTAGCTCAGTTCCATGGTCAGGGGCACTGCCCCGGACGGGGGCGCCTTCACCGTCAGGAGGGCGCCGTCGATCCCGTTGCCGACGGTCGTCGCACGGTCTGCCACGGAGACCGACCACGTTCCGCTCGGCGCGGGCTGGTCCGTGGCCTGCCCCAGCCTCACCGGCAGGTCGCCTACGGGACGAAGACCCGCAGGGCTTGCCCCGAAGGCGACGCTCTGGATTCCCGTGCCGAAGTCCACCGACTTGGTCCCTGCGGCCGGCGGAGTCACATCACGTGCTTCCGCCTCCGTGTACGGCACAGGCGGCAGACTCCCGATACGCGAAAGGGCGACGGGTACCGGCTTCTTCGGCATGAACTTCGGACTCGTCAACGGTTCGAGCGTCAACTCGTCTCGGGGCACCTCCTCCCGCGCCGGTCCCGGTGGCTGCGCGAGTGCTTGCGTCGGCATGGCCAACGCCAAGAGCACAGCGCACGCGGACGCGTACACATTGCGCCGCCGATGTCTGAAAACTTGCATGAATGGCACGGAGAGTCCCCCCGGACGACCGAAAATAGCCTGGCCGAAAAAGGGATGGCCGAGGCTGGAAAGCAAGAAATTCTGAGCACCGACTCGTCAGTAAAGCCAGCCTAAAAGACTTTGAGTGATGATGCTCACTCTTTATTTTCTCTTTAATCGGATTACTGCCGCGAAAGCGGCTTCCTGGTCGGTTGTGATGTGCTGGGAAAATCGCGTGAAACGGATACTGTTGGCCAAATTCTCCAATTTCGGTCACTGATATGGGTGATTTAGGCGTAAAAGATTCGCATCGGCAGTCCGTGCTGACACCCGCCGGTGAACCGCGGAGGCGGGGGATCACCCTCCAGCTCCTGCTGATCCGCTGCCCCGCCGTGTCCATTCGGGGATGACGGGCCTCAGCCGGTGGGGGATGATCTGCCTCGCAGTACAGCTGGGGGGAAGGAACCAGAGGTGACAAGCAAGCCGAACCGCAGACGAAGCAGCCGTGCCCTCACCGCCGCATTGGCCGCCGTCATGCTCGGATCCGGACTGGCCTATATCGAATTCAGCCGGCCCGATGAATCGACTGAAAAGCGCACCGCGCGCGACGCGGTAAATCCCGTGTACGTCACGGAGGCGCAGGCCACTGATATTGCGCGACGGACGGGAAGACCCGCAGAAGCCACGGCCAACAGGACGCCCTACTCCACCACCTGGGCGAAACCCGACGGCCTATTCCTGCGCAGAACCCATGCAAGCCCCATCCGCGCCAAAGTCGACGGGGTGTGGAAGCCGATCGACACCACTCTGCAACGGGTGGGCGACGGCTGGAGGCCCAAGGCGACCAACGTCTCCATGACCTTCTCCGCCGGCAGCGGCAAGGGTCAGGCCCCGAGGGCCTCACGGAAGTCGGCACAGCGTGTCTCCCTTCTGCCGGGAACCATCACCCCGGGCAGCGGCAACATGCTCGCCACCTTCACGGTCGACGGTCACGACATCGTCCTGACCTGGCCCGAAACCGTGCCCACGCCCGTCATCGACGGGTCCAGGGCCCTCTACCCGGAGATCCTGCCCGGTGCCGACCTCGTACTGACCGCCGACGACGACGGGTTCGCGCAACTCCTCGTCGTCAAGAACCGCGCCGCCGCCGCGGACCCGCGCGTCGCACGGCTCGCCTACGGCCTCTCCTCACCGGATCTCAGCTTCAGCCTCGACCCGGTCTCCGGCATCGTCACAGCAGAGGACGAAGGAGGAGACCCGATCGCCCAGTCGCCCACTCCCCTGATGTGGGACAGCGCGGGTGTCCCTGCGAACACCGACGGTGGAACGGGCGGCAACGCCACCCCCGAACCCGAAGTGATCCCCTCGGCCTCCTTCGAGGAGGAAGCCCCCGACCCCGACGCCTCGCAAGCACCCACCGAGGCCCCTGCTCCGTCACCCACGATCGAGGACGGCGACGCGGACGACCCGATCGACGAAGTCCTGCCCGACCCCTCCGACGAGGCGCCGGACCCCTCCACCACGGCTGCACACACCTTGCCGCCTGTGCCTCCCGAGCCCACCCCCGAACCGTCACGCACAGGGGCCGAGGCCACCCTCAGCCTTCCCTCACTCAACGGGCCTCAGCCCGACTCCAACGGCACCCTCGTCGAAACCCACCTCGACAAGGGCAAGTGGGTCCTCATCCCCGACCAGGACTTCCTGAACGACCCCACCACCGTCTACCCCGTCTTCGTCGACCCCTCCATCGACAAGCACACCAACGACTGGACGACGGTCTACGACCGCCACCCCTACGCCTCCTTCTACAACGGCAAGAACTTCAACAAGGGCGGTACCGACGAAGCCCGCGTCGGATTCGAGTCCGACACCTGGGGCACCTCCCGATCCTTCTTCACCATCGACTGGGACAAGGACCTCGCGGGCGCCGTCGTCGAACGCGCCTGGCTCCGCGCCCTCAACACCTACTCCTGGTCCTGCCAGAAGCGCGCCATGTCCGTCCACCTCACCGGTCCCATCACCAACAAGACGAACTGGAAGAACGCCCCGAGCATGACCGCGGGCAACCAGATCGCCTGGGACAGTTTCGCCCACGGCTGGAAGACGAACTGCCGCGACGATTGGGTCGCTTTCAACGTCAAGAACATCACCCAGACCATCATGGACAAGGGGACCGAGGAGTCCATCACCATCGGCTTCAAGGCAGCCGACGAGAAGTCCCAGTACTCCTGGAAGAAGTTCATGGCCGACGACAAGACCGGCCCCTCCATCGACCTCGAGTACAACCGCCGACCCGAACGCCCGACCAACCTCGCGATGGACCCGGGGAGCTGCGACAAGTCCGCGCCCTACATCAGCACCGGGACCGATTCGCTCGTCTTCTGGGCCACCGGTAAGGACAAGGACAAGAACCTCTCCGCCCTGAACTTCCACCTCTGGAAGGCTGTTCCCGGTCAGCTCATCGGTCCCAACCTCCTGGGAGCCAAGGGCCGCGTAGCCGTCGGTAGCCAAGTGGCCGAAGCGCGAGTCCACACCGACCCGTTCAACACCGGAAGCAGCGGACTCAAGCTCGTCAGCGGGCAGACGTACTCTTGGCGGGTGACCGCAGTCGACGCGGCAGGCAAAGCCAACCTCAACACCTACGGCGACACACCCTGCCGCTTCATCTTCGACACCTCTCGCCCCACCGCACCCAAGGTGACCTCACCCCAGTTCCCCGACGCTCGCGGCACCGACGACAACTTCGAGAACGAAGGCGCCGACTCGAACTGGAGCACAATCAAATTCGGAACGGCGGGCAGCTTCTCCTTCCAGGCCGCTCAGACGGACGTCGTCCGGTTCGACTACAGCTTCAACGGCAATTCCGACACCTTCTCGGTCGGCCGCCCGGCGGGAGCCGCCGTCACGGCCCTCACCACCATCAACAACGTCAAGCCGCCGCTGGCCGGCCCGAACGTTCTGTACGTCAAGGCCGTCGACGGCGCCGGGAACGCCTCCCCACCCACCAAGTACTTCTTCTACGTGACCCCGAGGGACAAGGCCGACACCCCGGGCGACTTCACAGGGGACCAGCTACCCGACCTCTTCGTCATCGACGGCAACGGCGACCTCCGGCTCTACCCCTCCCAGGCCCAGCACTCCGACCTCGCCAAGGGAACCGGACGACTCAGCGCCTTCTCCATGTCAGGCGCCTACCGCGGCAACCCCGCGAAGGACCCGAACGGAGGTGACGACGAACCGGCCTACGCGACACCCAAGACCGGGTACTGGAAGGGCGCCCTCATCACCCACCAGGGCGACTACTACGGAGGAGACGGACTCCAAGACCTCATCGCCCGCGTGGAAGGCAAGCTGTGGGTCTACCCCGGCGACGGCTACGGATCAGTCAACATCGACAAGCGCCGCGAGATCGTACTGCCCGCGAACGCGCCCGATCCCGCCGGGTACAGCCAGATCATCGCCTGCAACGACGCCACCGGAGACGGAAGGCCTGACTTCTTCGTCACCAACGGAGCCGAACTCTGGGCCCTCACCGGCTACAACGGAGCCACCGTCGAACGTGCGACACGACTCGCCGCCACCGTCTGGTCCGACCGTGACCTCGTGATGGTCCAGGACGTCAACGCCGACGGAATCACCGACCTCGTCTACCGCAACGACACCAAGGGCATGCTCTTCCTCCGTCTCGGCAAGGAAGACCCGGCAGGCGGCGTCGACTTCGCGTCCCTGGCGTCCGCCGCGAACTCCGCGTCACCCGGCGGCGTCGACATCACCTACGGATCCGCGGGCTGGCAGTCCGCCAACATCCGCCTCCTCATGGGAACACCCTCCGCCAACGGCGACGCCTACCCCGACGTCTGGACCGTTCAGGCCGACGGCGTCGTCAAGTTCTACGCCGGAGCCCAGACCACCCTCCCCGGCGGTGGCACGACCATCGTCAGCAACAGCAACGGGGTCGGCTGGAAGAACAAGTTGGCCATCGGCTGACCTCTGCTCCCTCAGCCCCACCACCTGACCGAGGGGGCCGACCACGCGTCGGCCCCCTTGGTATGGATGTGTCCGCGAAGCGTATGGTCCCTCCCTGTGACAGACCACCAGGACGAGACCGGGGCCGCCTACGACGGCGTCGTCGAGCTGTACGCCTCGCTGTTCGCCCACCAGATGGAGGACCAGCCCTTCGCCCGCTCGATCATCGGCGCCTTCGCCGAGCTCGTGCGAGGCACGGGGAACCTCCGGGCCGCGGACGTCGGCTGCGGACCCGGACACCTCACCGCCATGCTGCACCGGCTCGGCCTGGACGTCACCGGGTACGACCTCTCCCCGGGCATGATCCGGCACGCCCGCCACGCCCACCCGGAGCTGAGCTTCCGCGAAGCGCGCATGGAGGCCCTGCCGGAGGCCGACGGGGCACTCGGCGGGATCCTCGCGCACTACTCGATGATCCACACTCCGCCCGAGGAACTGCCCGCGCTGCTGGCCGAGCAGGTGCGCGTGCTGGCGCCCGGCGGCCTGTTGCTCGCCTCGTTCTTCGGAACGGACGGCACCGGATCCGAGGCCGGAACCGGACCTGTCTCCGAGCCGCACCGCTTCGACCACAAGGTCGCTCCGGCCTACTGCTGGCCCGTCGACCGCTTCACCTCGCTGTTCACCGCCGCGGGCCTCGTCCCCGTCGCCCGCCTGCTCCACGACCCGGCCTCGGAACGCGGCTACCTCGACGCCCACGTCCTGGTTCGACGGCCGTAGGCGTTGTTGGGGGCGTCAGGGGGTGGGCGGGTCCCGGTGGAGGAGGGCTCGGGCCCAGGACGATGACTCGGGGGAGTCGACGCGGCAGGTGCCCGGTGGCCAGGTCGTGAGGCAGGGGGCCGGGTCGAGAGGTCGCGCGGACGCGGTGAAGGTGCGCGCGCACGAGTCGCAGGAGATGGTGGTGCTCGCGCCGGCGGCTTCGAGGAGTGCGGCCGCGTCCTCGGCGACCTCCAGCCAGTTCGGGTCCGTGACCCTGGCCGGGGTGCTGTCGAGCAGGAGCTTGCTGTGCCAGAGGCTGAGGCCCGTCACCGCCCTCACCGCGCGGACGGCGTCCGTCTTGCGGTCGCCCGGGTGCGTGAGCTGGACGAAGAATCCTGGTTCCTCCATGTCGGGCCGTCCTTCCGTGGGGTGTGGGTTCCGGGGTGTGCGGTGGCCCACCGTAGGGGGCGTGGGCTCGGATCGACAGCGGGTTTCGTCGGGTGGTCGCCGTCGCCGTCGCCGTCGCGGATCCGGTGCTCGGGGGTGCGAGGTGACGGAGTCGGGGGGTGTTCGGCGGTGGGGGAGGGGCGCGGCGGTCGGGGACGCGGGGAGGCCGGAGTGGGCGCGACGCGCCCGGGGTGGGTGGGGACGACGGGGGCGGGGAGATGTTGGCAGACTCGGGGGTGACAGTGCCCCTCGCGCGGACGCGTGATCGAGAAAGCAGCAGATGATGTCCGACCCGATACCGGGCCGCCCCCCGCAGGACGACCGCGATCCGCAGGACGACCGCGGTCCGCGCGACGACCGCGCTCAGCGCAGCGATCGCGATCCGCAGGAGGCCCGCGATCCGTGGGCGCCGCCGTCGCCGGACGCACCGCCCCCGGCCGACCGTCCCGGATGGCCGGGGCAGGGGAACGGGGCCGGATGGGGGTCGGCGCCGCACCCTGACGGACCGTACGGACCCGGACCGGGCGATCGGCCGTGGCCCGCCCCGGCTACCGGGTGGCCTCAGGAGGCCGGGCCTTGGCAGGGCGGCCAACCGCAAGGCGGTCCGTGGCAGGGCCACGGGAGTCCGTACGGGCCGGGGGCCGGGACCGGCTGGGGCGGGTATCCGGCGCCGGTGCAGGAGCCCCGTGGGCCCGTGGCCGCGCCGCCCGGTTCCGCCTATCACGAGCAGGCGCGGAACGGGCGGCAAAACGTCGGGGCGCGGATCGGGGAGTTCTTCCTCGCCGGGGCGCTGATGATCCTCGGGCTGGTCCTCGCTCTCGGCGGGTCCACCGTCCTCGGGGCGGTGTTCGGCGCCGAGTCCGCTCCCGCCGGCAGCGACGGGTTCTTCGCGGACCCGCTGCTGGAGAACGTCGTCCTGCTGATCTCCATCGCGCTGTGGACCCCGGCCGTGCTTCTCGCCGTGCGGGTGTGCGGGCGGCGGCCCGCCGGGACCCTCGCCTCCGTCACCGGACGCATCCGGTGGGGCTGGCTCGGGATCAGTTTCGGGCTGGCACTGGTCGTGCTCGTGCTGCAGAACGCCACTCTGATCGTGTGGAGCCTGTTCCAGGACGGGTCCGAGGCGGTGGAGGGCGAGTTCCCCGGCTGGGGCACGCTGCTGTTCAGCCTCGTCGTGCTGTGGGCGCTGGTGCCCTTCCAGGCCGCCGCCGAGGAGTTCGTCTTCCGCGGGTGGCTCGCCCAGTTCTTCGGCGGGTTCCTGAAGTCGCCGTGGCCGGGCGTCGCGGTCGCCTCGTTGCTGTTCGCCCTCGCGCACGGGTTCGGGCAGTGGTCGGGATTCCTGCTGCTGTGCTGGTCGGCCGCGTGGTGGGGGTGGCTGACCATCCGGACCGGCGGGCTGGAGGCCGCGATCGCGGCCCACACCGTCAACAACCTGATCGCGTTCTCGCTGGCGGCGGTCTTCGGGGAGCTCGGGGACCAGAGCACGGCGGCCGACGCCCCGTGGGCGGCGTTGGTGGCCGAGCTCGTGTTCACGCCGGTGTTCTGTCTGGTGGCGGCGAGGGTGGCCGGGCGACGGGGCGTCCTGGCGCGGACCCCGGACAAGGTCTGAGCAAGGTGTGAGCGGGGCGGGGATGGGGTGGGGATGGGGATCCAGCCCATGCCGGGGTGGACCCCGTTCGGCCTCGGTGCGGGCCTCGTCCAGGATCTGCGCGGACTCGCGCTCGGCGGAGGCCAGGGTCTCGTTCGCGGCCAGGGTGACGC
>NZ_JBEOSD010000139.1:0-22167 GCF_040302735.1 Streptomyces sp. NPDC097619
GAGTACCTGGGTCGGGCGGACGACCAGGTGAAGATCCGTGGCTTCCGGATCGAGCTCGGTGAGATCGAGACCGTTCTGGTGGGTCATCCGGGCGTGCGGGAAGCGGTGGTGGTGGCCCATCAGGGCACCGATGGCCACCGACGCCTCGTCGCCTACGTGGCCACGACCGATCCCGTGCCGACGGCGGAGCTGCGGGCCCATCTCGCCGCCTCCCTGCCGGATTACATGGTCCCGGCGGTGTTCGTGTCGTTGGAGGCGTTGCCGTTGACGCCGAGCGGGAAGGTGGACCGGCGTTCCCTGCCGGAGCCGGAGTTCCGCTCCGAGCAGACGGCCACCTCCTACACCGCCCCCCGCGACGCCACCGAGCAGCTCCTCACCGAGGTCTGGTCCGAGGTCCTGGGAGTCGAGAAGGTCGGAATCCACGACAACTTCTTCGACCTCGGCGGCGACTCCATCCTCTCCATCCAGGTCGTCTCCCGAGCCCGTCAGGCCGGTCTGCACCTCACCTCGAAGCTGCTGTTCGTCCACCAGTCGGTGGCCGAACTGGCGGCCGCGGCGGCCCCGGTCGAAGCCGAACCCGCCACCGGGACGCCGACCGGACCCGTTCGGGGAGCGGTCGGGCTGACCCCGATCCAGCGGTGGTTCTTCGACGGCCACGCCGAGCCCGACCACTACGCCATGTCGGTCCACCTGGAGCTGGCCCCCGACACCGACCCCGGGATGCTGGGCGAGGCCTTGGCGGCCCTGGTCGCCCACCACGACGCGCTGCGGATGCGGTTCTCGCGCGGCGACGACACGTGGCTCCAGGAGTACGGGGAGCGGCTGCCGACCGCCTCGGACCTGCTGACCGTGCGGGACCTGCCCACGGCCGATCCGGAGGCCGCGGAGGGTGCCGCGCTCGCGGCCCAGCGCGGCCTGGACCTGGCCACGGGCTCCCTGGTCAAGGGCGTCTTCTTCCGCTTCGCGGACGGCGCCGCCCCCCGACTGTTCCTGGCCGTGCACCACCTGGTGACGGACGGAGTGTCCTGGCGGATCCTCCTGGAGGACCTGGAACGCGTGTACGGTGACCTCCGGGCCGGCCGCGCGGCCGATCTCGGGCCCCGCACCAGCAGCTACCAGCAGTGGTCGGCCCGGCTCGCCGAGCACGTCCGCGCCGGCGCGCTGGACCACGAACTGCCCTACTGGGCGAAGGTATCCGGCGGTGCCGGGCTGCCCGTGGAGCACACCGTCGACGTGGTCCCCACGTACGGGCGGATCGCCGTCCGGAGCGTCGTGCTCGACCGCGCCGCGACCGAAGCCCTGCTCCAGCGGGTGCCGGCCGCCCACCGCACCCGGATCAACGACGTGCTGCTGGCCGCCCTCGGCCGCGTCCTCGCGGAGCGGGCCGGGGCCCCGGTCACCGTCGCCCTGGAGGGTCACGGCCGCGAGGAGCTGTTCGCGGACGTGGACCTGTCCCGGACGGTGGGCTGGTTCACCACCATCCACCCCGTCACCCTCGACGTCCCGACCGAAGGGGATTGGGGCCCGGCCCTGCGCGGCGTGAAGAAGGCACTGCGGAAGCTGCCCGGCCGGGGCCTCGGTCACGGTGCGCTCCGTCACCTGTCCGCCCCCGACAGCGAGGCACGGACGCGGCTCGCGGCCGCCCCGGAGCCCTCCATCAGCTTCAACTACCTGGGGCAGTGGGGCACGACCGAGGCGGGGACCGGGCTCGTCCGGGGCCGCCTGGACGCTCTCGGCGCCGACCAGGCGCCCGAAGGGGTGCGCCCCTACGCCGTCGACATCGTGGCCGCCGTCAGCGACGGCGAACTGCGCCTCGACTGGATGCACGACCCGGACCTGCACGGTCCCGGGACGGTCGGTGACCTCGCGGAGGCCCACCTCGCCGCGCTGCGGCAGATCATCGCCTCGGTGACCGACTGATCCCCTGATCCACCGGTCGGCCCCCGGGCCCGACCCCTTCGCACACGACCCCCACGCACACCACCCACACGCACACGAAAGAAGAGGGAATTCGCCGTGGCCCGATACGTCCTGAGTGACGCGGAGCGCACCGAGACGGCCCGCATCGCCGATCGGTTCCTCGACACCCATCCGGTGTGGACCCCCATGGAGTACGCGGACGAGATCCGCGTGGAAGCCGAGCGACTGCCGGTGGGGGTGCGCCAGTTCCTGGTCTCCTCCCGGACGGCGGAGGAAGCCGTCATCGCCGTGGCCAACCTGCCCGTGGACGAGGAACTGGTCCCCACGCCCCCGAGCTGGCAGATCGCGGCGAAGGAGGACGCGGCGGTCCGCGAGGAGCTCGTCCTCCTGCTCATCGCCTCCGTGCTCGGCGACCCGTTCGCCTGGACCAACCAGCAGGGCGGCCGGCTGGTGCACGACGTCTGCCCCTCCAAGGGCCAGGAGAAGTCGCTGACCAGCGCGAGCAGCGAGCAGCAGCTCACCCTCCACACCGAGGACGTCTTCCACGCCTGCCGCGGCGACTACGTGGCGCTGATGTGCCTGCGCAACCCCGACTCCGTCGGGACCACGGTGGCGACGGTCGAATCGGTGGAATTCAGCGCCCCGCTCCGCGAGGTCCTCCAGGAGAACCGATTCCGCTTCTACCCGGACGACTCCCACGAGGTGGTACCGGACCACACCGTGGAGCACCCCTCCGCCCTTGAGGACCGGCCGCACGAGGTGGCCTCGGTGCTCTTCGGACCCGCCGAGTTCCCCTACCTGCGGATCGACGCCGACTTCACGAGCCCGGTCCCCGGCGACGAACGGGCCGAGCACGCCATGCGGGAGGCGGCCGAGGGACTGGCCGCGGCCGCCGAGCGCATCGTGCTCAGCCCGGGCGAGGCCGCGTTCATCGACAACTACCGGGTGATCCACGGCCGGGACACCTTCACCCCCCGCTACGACGGGACCGACCGGTGGCTGAAGCGGACCAGCATCGTCCGTGACCTGCGCCGGACCTACGTGCACACGAAGTCGCGCTCGCGGCTGCTCGCCTGATGGCGGCGACCGAGCGGCGCCGGGGAGGGGGCGGGGGCTTCGCCCTGCTGTGGACCAGCCAGGCCCTGGGCGAGTTCGCCTACAGCACCTCGCTGATCGTCCTGCCGCTGCTGGCCCTCGCCCTCACCGGATCGCCCTCTCAGGCCGGGATCATCGGGTTCGTCGACGCCGCGGCGATGCTCCTGGCGGGCCTGCCCGCAGGCGCGGTCGCCGACCGGTTCGACCGGCGGACGGTGATGCTCTGGTGCGAGGGCGTGCTGGCGGCCGTGTTCGCCTCCCTCGGAATCCTGCTGTGGGCCGGGACGGTCTCCTTCCCGGCCCTGGTGGGCCTGGCCCTGGTCAACGGGGCCGCCACCGCCGTCCTCACGGCGGCGGGCGAGGCGATGATCCCGGGCCTGGTCGCACCGGAACGGCTCTCCGACGCGGTGGCGATGAACTCCGCCCGGACCTACGCGGGCCAGCTCGCCGGCACCTCGGCGGGCGGGTTCCTGCTCGCCGTCAAGAACGCCTTCCCGTTCGTGGTCGGTGCCCTGGCCCACCTGGTGGGACTGGTCCTGCTGCTGTTCCTGCGCAGGCCCCCGGCCGCCCCCGCGGCCGGCCCGGCACCCGCTCCGGAGGGATCCGCGGGCGGTCCGGGCGGGCTCGGGGAAGGGGTGCGGTTCCTCGCACGGCACCCCTTCCTCAGGCTGGGGCTGGCCTACGCGACGGCCACGAACTTCTGCTTCGGCGCCGTCTACTTCGTCGTGATCGCCTCGGCCCAGGCGGACGGCATGTCCACCGGGGCGATCGGCGTCATGGCGGCCATGCTGGGGGTCGGCGGTCTCCTCGGGGCGCTGGCCGCCCCCCTGCTCCAGCGGGTGCTCACCGGAGCACGGCCCGTCTTCGTCGTGCTGTGGCTGTTCGCCGTCCTCACCGCGGGCATCGCGGTCCTGCCGGGGACCTGGACGCCGGGCCTCCTGCTGGGGGCCATCGCCTGCGCGGCGCCGACGGCGAACGCCTACTTCACCACCTACCAGCTGCTGCTCACGCCCGACAGTCACCGCGGGCGGGTGATCAGCGTCGCCGGCCTCTGCAGCGGAGCCGGCGGGGCGGTGGCCCCGCTCGCGGGCGGGGTCCTGCTGGACCTGGTGGGCCGTTCCACCGGGCTGCTGGCCGCCGCCTCCGTGATGGGGCTGATCGCCCTGTCGGCGGTGCTGTCCCCGGTCATGCGCGAGGCGCCGGCCCTGCCCGCGGCCCCGGGTGCGCCCGACGCCGTCGACGCGCCACTGCCCGACCCGGCCCCGGCCTCCGCCCGGGCCCCCCACTGACCAAGGAACACGATGACCCTCGATCTGGCACGCCCCGACCTCTACACCACGGAGGACCGGTTCGACCTCTGGGCCCGCCACACCGCCTCGGACGACGTGGTGTGGAGCGGTCCCGGCGGCTCGCCCAGCGGATTCTGGTCGGTGTTCGCGCACCGGCACGTGGCCGCCGTCCTCTCGCCCAAGGCACCCTTCACCTCCGAGCACGGCATGATGATCGGCTTCGACGCCGACCACTCGGACCACTCGGGCGGCCGGATGCTCGTCGTCAGCGAGGGCAGCTGGCACAACCTCCTGAAGCGGCTGATCGGCCCGTTCCTCTCCCGGCTCCGCGCCCCCGAACTGGAGTCCGTCCTGCGGCAGGAGGTCGCCGAGATCGTGGCCAAACTGCGGGCGGCCGGTACGGAACCGGTCGACGTGGCCCTTGAGGTGGGACCCCGGCTGCCCGCGGCCGTCGTCTGCGAGGTGATCGGCGTACCGCTGAGCGAACGCGAGCGGCTGATCGAGCTGACGAACCACGCCTTCGGCGGGGAGGAGAGCAGCTTCGACCGGATGACCCCGGCGGAGGCGCACACCGAAATCCTCTTCTACTTCCACGAACTGATTGAGCGTCGGGAGCGGGAACCGGGATCCGACCTGGTCAGCGCCCTCCTGGCGGACGGGCGACTGTCCACCGAGGACGTCCTGATCAACTGCGACAACGTGCTGATCGGAGGCAACGAGACCACCCGGCACTCCATCACCGGAGCCTTCGACGTCTTCCGGCGCTTCCCCGAGGCCCTGGACGCCCTGCACGCCGACCCCGGACTGCTCGACAAGTCGGTGGAGGAACTGGTGCGGTGGACCTCGCCCGCGGCCCACGTGCTGCGGGTGGCCACCGAGGACCACGAGATCGACGGGCGGCCCATCCGCAAGGGCGAGGCCGTGGTGGCCTGGCTCTCCGCGGCCAACCGGGACGAGCGCCTCTTCCCCGACCCGCACGCCTTCGTCCCGGACCGGACCCCGAACCGACACCTCGGCTTCGGCAACGGTCCGCACCACTGCCTCGGCGCGGCGCTGGCGCGCGTGGAACTCAAGGAACTGCTGCGCCAGTTGGCGACCGAGGCGCGCGGGGTGCGGCTCGCCGGCGAGCTGCGCTGGATGCGGTCCAACCTGGTCCAGGGGTACGGCTCCCTGCCGGTCACGATGGAATGGCGCTGACGGTCCATTGGCCATGAGTGATCCCATTTGCATATGATCATTACGCAATCAACCGGGGGGCGACGGAACCGTGATCGAAGTGCGCGTAGGCGTCGACGATCTGGCGCGGACACGTGTCATCAGTACGCTGGGTATGGCGTTCGAAGCGCACTTCGCGTGGGAACGACTCGCGGGGGGCGCCCGGGGTGACGGGCTGGGGCCCTGGCGCCGCGCGGCCCGGTCCCGGATGCGCAGGGCCGCCGGCGGCAACCCCTTTCCGGAACCTTCCCGTTCGCTTGTGAGAACCCTCACCGTCCCCGAGCCGCCCGAGCCCAGCCTCTTCCACGCCGTCGCCGTGGAACCGTACTGGGGCCGCATCCTCGCCTCCCTCAAAGCGGAACGCGACGCCTGTGGCCGGGGCATGCTGGCCGGCGGCATGGACTACGTCCTGAACAGCCGCCATCCGGAGCTGAGGTGGGAATCCCCGATCCTGCGCATCGGGAGCGGCGGACCCACCCGTGAAGTGGACCTGGGCGGACTCGGAATGACCCTGGTGCCCTCCCTGTTCGCTCCCCGCCCCCTCCTGATCGACGCCGAGCACGGCTGGGAGGGGATCCCCGTCCTCGTCTACAACATCGACCCCGGACCGGAGGAGGCCGACGCCTTCTGGCACGGGGGCGAGGGCGAATCCGTCCTGCGGGCCCTCCTCGGACGCACCCGCGCCGACATCCTGGACAGCCTGCGCGAGGCCCATTCCACGGGCGAGGTCGCCGATCTGCTCGGCATCTCCAGCCCCTCGGCGAGCAAGCACCTCACCGTGCTCCGTCGGGCCGGCTTCGTCGCCACCCGCCGCCGCCGGAACTCCACCCTCCACAGCCTCACCCCACTGGGTGAGGTCATCCTCGGCTGATCCGCCGCCGACAAGAATCGAGCACCCGTGACCCCCCTCGCCGCGATCGTCCGGCACCGCCCGGTCACCGCCCCCGCCCTGCGCCTGGTCTGCTTCCCGCACGCGGGCGGCGGCGCGGGCTTCTTCCGGGGCTGGGCCCGGCACCTCGCCCCGGACGTGGAACTGCTGGCCGTGCAGTACCCGGGTCGCGAGACCCGCTTCACCGAACCGCTGGTACCGGACATGGCCGCCCTGGCCGACTCGCTCGCCGGACCACTGGCCGCCCTGGATCCGGTCCCCACGGTCTTCCTCGGCCACAGCATGGGCGCGGCCGTCGCCCACGAGACCCTGCTGCGCCTGGAGGCCGCGGGGCGCGGCGAGGTGCGGCGGCTCTGCGTCTCGGGCCGCCCCGCGGACCGACCCGTACGCCCCCGGCCCCTGACGGACGACGAGATCGTCGAGGCGGTCGCCGCCCTGGGCGGCACCAGCGCGGAGGTCTGGGAGGACCCGGACCTCCGCGAGATGCTGCTGCCGATCGTGCGCAACGACTACCACCTGATCGACGCCTACCGCTGTGACCCGGCGGCCCCGCCCGTGCGGGCCGGGATCCTCGCCCTGAACGGCGACGCCGACCCCGGGGTCACCCCCGACGGGGCCCGGGCCTGGGAGGAGCGCACGGGCGGCCCCTTCGCGTGCAGGACGTTCCCGGGGGACCACTTCTACCTCGTCCCGCACGCCGCCACGGTGGCCCGACTGGCCGCCGCCCCCTTCTGACCGGAGGGGGTCAGCAGGTCCGGAAGCGGTAGGACCCGGAGCCCGGGCGCGTGACGTCCAGGTCGCGCCGGACGATCGACAGCTTGGAACCCCAGGCGGAACAGGCCTTCTTGTAGGCGGAGTCGCGATACTCGATGACGAAGACGCGGTTCGCGTAGGCCTTCGCGAAGTCGCCGCACTCGTCGTACTGGCCGCACTCCTCGGCGACCGCGAAGTCGAAGCCGATCTTCGCCCGGTCGGGGAGCAGTTCGGTGGTGTTCTTCTGTCCGATGGCGAGGCTCGCGGCGTGCGCGCGGTCCGCGAGGAGCTTGGCGAAGGCGGCGTTGTCCGCCTTCTTCAGCCGGCCGCCGGACCGGGAGAAGGAGTCCAGGTTGTCCGGCTCGACGGCCTGGTAGCCGCTGCGGGCACAGCCGGTGATCCACTCGCCGACGATCTTCGCCAGCCGGGTGCGCTTGTCCGCCGTCGAGGTGTCGAGCAGGGCCTCGCCCCAGTCCTCGTCGAGCACCGGGCGGCGGGAGGAGTCGCGGAGCACGAGGTCGGGGTGGTTCTTCTGCCACCAGCCCAGCGCGTCGGGCTGGGTCTGGAAGGCGTTGACGTAGCAGACGTTGTACAGCCCGGCGGCGGGCGGGACCGAGCGGTCGCGGGAGACGGCGCGCACCCCCTGGGGCGGGGTGTACGGGGCGCCGATCTGGTAGTCGAAGGACATGTTCGCGGTGGGGAGGCGCGGCGCGGCGGACGGGCCGGCGGTGGCCTGGGACAGGGTCAGTCCCGCCCCCGCGGCCAGGGCGACGCCCGCGGCGGCCG
Source organism: Streptomyces sp. NPDC097619 (assembly GCF_040302735.1). Classification (NCBI taxonomy): domain Bacteria; kingdom Bacillati; phylum Actinomycetota; class Actinomycetes; order Kitasatosporales; family Streptomycetaceae; genus Streptomyces; species Streptomyces sp. NPDC097619. The sequence goes on from NZ_JBEOSD010000139.1 coordinate 7,948, forward strand.
CGGCCAGGGTGGCCTTGCGGCGCAGGAAGGGGGTGGTGGAGTGCTTCGGCACACGTACTCCCGTGTGAGGTGCGATGAGGTGTTCGCATCCTGGACGGGGCACCGTGAGGAATCGATGAGGAGCCGCCTCTCGCGCCGCGTCACGTCGCCCCGCCCGCGTGGGAGGGCCCGGGCCCGCCGGGGCCCAGGGAGAGCCGCACCAGGGTGCCGCCGCCGGGACGGAGGTCCGCCGAGAGCCCGCCGCCGTGCGCGGTGGCGACCTCCCGGACCAGCGACAGTCCGATGCCGGTGCCGCCCCCCGGGGAACGGAAGCGTTCCGTCAGGCCCGGCAGGTCGGCGGCCGCGATGCCCGGACCGCGGTCGGCCACCGCCACCGTCGCGCCGCGGACCATGACGTGCACCTCCGCGATCCCGGCGGTGGGCCCCGGGGCCGGGGTGCGGCCGTGCCGCAGCGCGTTGTCGAGGAGGTTGCGGACGGCGATGCGGACGAGCGCCGGGTCGGCGGTGACCACGGAGGCGTCCAGGGAGGTGGTCAGCAGCCGCGGGCCGTTCCCCGGCGGCTCGACCAGTTCCTCGCAGACCTGCTCCACCAGCTGGTCGAGCCGTAGGGGCACGGCCCGCAGCTCCGATCCGGCGGCCTGCAACCGGCCGCGGGTGAGGACGTTCTCCACCACGTCCGTCAGCCGCTCGGTGGCCCGGCGGATGCGCGGCAGGTGCGGGTCGAGGCCGCGTGGGTCGATGCCCGCGATGTCGACGGAGCTGCGCATGACCGCGACCGGGGTCCGCAGCTCGTGGGCGGCGTCGGCGAGCACCCGCTCCTGGGCCTCCAGCGACTGCCAGGCCGGGCGCAGACTGCGGCCGGACAGCAGGTGGCCCGTCGCCCCGGCCAGCGCGGTGAGCAGACCGGCTCCGACGAGCACGGAGGCCGCCAGTCGGCGGTGCTCGCCCATCCACTGGGAGGGGTCGCCCACCACGACGACGGCACCGCGCACCTCCTGCGTCTCGTCGTGGTGGAACGGCCGGGCGAGGAGGTAGACGGCCTCGCCTCCGGCGTCCGCCTCCTCGGTGCGCACCGTGTCGTCCCGGTCCATCGCGGAGCGGGCCAGTGCGGCCAGCCGGCCGGCGGGCACGGCGGGGTCGGCCGGACCCGGCGAGGTGAACACCGGACGCAGGGCGCCGCCGGTCGCCACGTGCAGGACCCGTACCCGGGGGGTGCCGCGGGTGGCCTCGTCGTCGTGGAGGCCGTCGAGCTGCAGGCCGGCGTCCGTGTAGTAGATGAGGGAGGTGCTCACCGAGGCGCGCTGGTCCATCTCGTCGTACGCGGCGGCGCGCCAGGAGCGCTCGTCGGTGCGGATCACCATCCAGGACAGCGCGCTGACACCGGCCAGGGTGATGAGGGTGTAGGCCAGGGTGAGCCTCAGCTGGAGGCGGCGCAGCCGCCGGCGGGCCGGGGACGGCCGACGCCCGGCCCGCCCGGGGAAGGGTCGGCCCGCCCGCGCGGCGCCGGTCACCGGGAGGTCCGGCCGCCGAGGGCCCCGCCGCCATCGCGGCCGCCATCGCTGCCATCGGCGCCGCCGTGGTCGTCGCCGTCGCCGCCGAGGAGGAAACCGTGGCCGCGGACGGTGCGGATCAGCGGGGGAGGGCCGAGTTTGCGCCGCAGGCCCGCCATGACGGCGTCGACGACGTTCGAGACGGGGTCGGCCATCTCGTCCCAGCAGTGCTCCACCAGCACGGACCGGGTGACCACCGTCTCCCGGTGCACGAGCAGGTGCCGCAGGACGGCGTACTCCTTGTGGGTCAGGGTGAGCAGGATCCCGTCCCGCCGGACCTCCCGGCGGGCCGCGTCCAGCTCCAGCCCGGCGTGGCGGAGGTGGACGGGCAGCCGGTCACCCGCCCGACGGGCCAGGCTGCCGACCCGCATCACGAGCTCCTCCATGGCGAAGGGCTTGGGAAGGTAGTCGTCGGCCCCGGAGTGGAAGCCCGCGACCCGGTCCGCGACCGTGTGCAGCGCGGTCAGGCAGAGCACGGGCGTCGTCCACCCGGAACGCCGTCGGTGCTCCAGGGCGGGCAGGGTGTCCCCGGAGGGGAGCATGCGGTCCAGCACGACGCAGTCGTACGCGTTCACGTCGAGCAGGAACTCGGCCTCCGGCCAGTCGCGGGCACCGTCGACCGCGTAGCCGGCGGCCTTCAGGCCGGCCGCCACCACCTCACGGAGGTCGGGTTCGTCCTCGACCAGGAGTACGCGCATGTGCTGTCCGCCCTTGTTCGCGCCGAACGGGAGGACATAGTAAACAAGCCATGGCCATCGCCTTACTGCCCGAAAGTGCCGGCCCGCGGCCGGCTGCCGAGGATCAGGCCGCGACCAGCTCCTGCTCCCGGTCGGGGGTGCCGGCCTTGGGCTTCCTGTTCGGCAGCGACAGTCGGAAGACCTTGTGCCAGGCGGAGAACACCTGCTTGGGCAGCGGTCCGCTGACGTAGTCGAGCTCGTACTTCTCGAACAGCGCGCGCACCTTGACCGCGACCTCCGCGTAGCGGTTGCTCGGGAGGTCCGGGAACAGGTGGTGCTCGATCTGGTGCGACAGGTTGCCGGTCATGAAGTGCATGGCCTTGCCGCCGCTGATGTTCGCCGAGCCCATCATCTGGCGCAGGTACCACTGGCCGCGCGTCTCGCCCTTGATGGACCGGCGCTCGAAGACCTGCACGCCTTCGGGGAAGTGCCCGCACATGATCACCGAGTGCGACCAGAGGTTGCGGACCAGGTTCGCGGTGAAGGTGGCGGCGAGCGTGGTGAGGAACGACGGGCCCGACAGCAGCGGGTGGATCACGTAGTCCTTGAGCACCTGCTTGCGGATCTTGCGGCCCACGGCCCTGGCCCGCGCGCGGAACTCCGGGTCCTTGCGGCGCCGCTTGTGCAGGTTCTTGCCGAGCTCCAGGTCGTAGGCCGCGATGCCGTACTCGAAGAAGCAGGCGTTGACGAAGTTCCACAGCGGCTGCCCCAGGTGGAAGGGGTGCCACTTCTGGTCCTCGTCGACGCGCATGATGCCGTAGCCGAGGTCGTTGTCCTTGCCGATGACGTTCGTGTACGTGTGGTGCAGCTCGTTGTGCGAGTGCCGCCACTGGTCGGAGGGCGAGACGTGGTCCCACTCCCAGGTGGTGGAATGGATCTTCGGGTCCCGCATCCAGTCCCACTGGCCGTGCAGGACGTTGTGGCCGATCTCCATGTTGTCCATGATCTTCGCCACGGACAGGCCGGCGGTGCCGATCAGCCACGCGGGCGGGAAGAACGAGAACAGCAGCACGCCCCGGCTGGCCAGTTCGAGCGTGCGCTGCGCCGAGATGACCTTCCGGATGTAGGCGGCGTCCTTCTCGCCTCGGCTCGCGATCACCTCGTCGCGGATCGCGTCCAGCTCGCGGCCGAGCTCCTCGATCTGCTCCGCGGTCAGGTGGGCGGTGGGGTCGATGGCGGTCAAGGTGCTCCTACCGTTCGATGTCGCAGGGGCCCGCGGCGGCGGACACACAGGTCTGGATGAGGACGCCGGTCTCGGCCTCGGTGATCTCGCCGGTGCGCAGGTCGCGGACGGCGCCCGCCTTGAGGGGGGAGACGCAGCCGAAGCAGATGCCCATGCGGCACCCGGACGGCATGAGCACGCCGGCCTCTTCGCCGACGTCCAACAGCGGCGTGGCGCCGTCCGCGTCGACGGTCCGGCCGGTCGAGCTGAACGTGACCCGCCCGCCGTCACCGGCCACGACGACGCCGGGGCGGAAGCGTTCGGTGTGCAGGCGCTCCGCGACGCCGTGGTCCCCCCAGAACCCCTCGGCGGCGTCGAGCAGGCCGGCGGGCCCGCAGGCCCAGGTCTCGCGGTCGGCCCAGTCGGGGACCAGCTCACCGAGACGGGTGATGTCGAGCACGCCGTCCGTGTCCGTGTGGATCTCGGTGAGGCGCAGCGTCCCGTCCGCGACCAGGCGGTGGAGCTCGCCGCGGAAGATCACGTCCTGCGGCTGCGGGGCGCAGTGGACCATGACGACGTCGTCGCAGGCGCCGTCGCGCAGCATGCCCATCACCGGCGTGATGCCGCTGCCGGCCGTCAGGTAGAGCACCTTGGCGGGCCTGGGCCTGGGCAGGACGAAGTCGCCGGTCGGCTGGTCGAGGTGGACGAGCGTGCCCGGCTTCGCCCGACGGACCAGGTGGTTGCTGACCTTGCCGTCCGGGATCGCCTTCACGGTGATCGTGACGCGGCCGTCGCGCCGGTTCGTCGGCGAGGTCAGGGAGTAGGCCCGCCACAGGCGCCGCCCGTCCACGTCGACCCCGACCCGCACGTACTGGCCGGCCGTGTGGCCGCGCCATCCCTTGCCCGGTCTGATCACGATGGTCGCGGAGTCGCTCGTCTCCGGCCGCACGGCTTCGATGCGCCCCCGCAGGTCGGCGCCCGCACGCAGCGGGCTGACCAGGTCGAGGTAGTCCGACGGCAGCAGCGGCGTCGTGACCATCTCCAGCAGTTTCCACGCCCTACTGCGGAGGGCTGCACTCGTCATGACCCCAGCTTGATGCGCTTCAAGGCGTAAAGTCCTGACCGCAAGACGTAAATCTGGTCGGCCGAATTGTTCGCAGGGAATAAACCATGAGCTACCCCATCCGGAGGGTCACCGACCTGGCCCTGGACCAGGCCACCGCCACCGCGCTCCGGGCCGTCCTGCGGACCACCGCCGACGAGGTCGTCCAGGCGATCATCGACGAGGTCCCTCCCTACGCCAACGCCCTGTCCGGCCGCATGGGCGTCACCATCCGCCGCGCGGTCCGCACCGCCCTCGGCCACTACCTGGACCTCGCGAGCGGGAACGCCACGGGCGGTGACGCCGGCGACGCGGCCTACGAACTGGGCCGCGGCGAGGTCCGCGACGGGCGGACGATGGACGCCCTGCTCAGCGCCTACCGCGTCGGCGCCCGCGTGGCCTGGCGGTGTCTGGCGGCGGGTGCCGTACCGGCGGGCCTGCCCGCGGCGGAGGTCGCCAAATTCGCCGAGCTGACCTTCGCGTACATCGACGAGCTCTCCGCCGCGAGCGCCGCCGGCCACGCCGACGAGCTGGCCGCCCAGGGCCGGGACCACGAACGCCACCTGGAACACCTGGCCCGGGACCTCCTCGCCGGAGCCAGCCCGGACGTGCTGCTGGCCTCCGTCCAACGGGCCGGATGGCAGCCCCCCGCCTCGCTGACGGCCGTCCTGCTGCCCGCCGCCCAGGCCCGGCCCGCCTACCGCGCGCTCGACCCGGGCACCCTCGTCCTCGACGACCTGCCGGACGCCTCCGGAGTCCTGCTCGTACCCGACGCCGACCGGCCGCACCTGCTGCGACAACTGACCGACCGCGCCGCCGTGGTCGGCCCGGCCCGGCCGTGGACCCGGGCCTCCGCCTCCTACGCGCGGGCCGCCCGCGCGCGCTCGCTGTCCCCCGACATCCGGGACACCGAGGACCACCTGCCCGAGCTGGTGCTGAGCGCCGACGCGGACGCGTTCGCCGACCTGCGGACCCGGGCCCTCGCACCGCTGCGGATCCTGCCGGTCGCCACCGCGCGCCGGCTGGAGGAGACCCTGCGGGAGTGGCTGCTGCACCAGGGGCGGCGGGACGAGGTGGCGGCGGCCCTGTTCGTCCATCCCCAGACCGTGCGGTACCGGATGTCGCAGCTGCGGGAGCTGTTCCCGGACCTCGCCTCGCCGCACCGCGTCCTGGAGCTGACGCTCGCGCTCGGTCTGCGGAACGCCTGACGCGCCCGCCGGACGACGGTGCCGTCCACGCCGGGGGCCGTCCCTCCCCCCAGCTGCGGGCAGCCGACCCGCTCGGGGCTGTCCGGGTACCCGGCGGATTGACTGCGGACATTCGGGGGAAGAGCGGTCGAATGACGCAACCCATCGAGGACTACGCTCTCATCGGCGACCTCATGACCAGCGGGCTCGTCGGTCGCGACGGGTCCATCGACTGGCTGTGCCTGCCGCGCTTCGACTCGGCGGCCTGCTTCGCCGGACTCCTCGGGGACGAGGAGAACGGCCACTGGCGCATCGCCCCGCTCGACGCCGCGCCCGGCGAGCGCTGCACCCGCCGCGCCTACATCGACGGCACGCTGGTCCTGGAGTCCTACTGGGAGACCGCGACCGGCACCGTCAAGGTCACCGACTTCATGCCCCAGCGCGACGTCGCCCCCGACGTCGTCCGCATCGTCGAAGGCATCAGCGGGACCGTCAGGATGCTCAGCACCCTGCGCCTGCGCTTCGACTACGGCCACGTCGTCCCCTGGGTGCGCCGCCACGACGGCGACCGGGTCGCCGTCGCCGGGCCCGACGCGGCCTGGTTCCGCAGCGACCCGCCCGTCCGCACCTGGGGAGAGGACAACAGCACCCGCTCCCAGTTCCCCGTGAACGCCGGCCGCCGCGTCGCCTTCGTCCTGACCTGGCACCCCTCGCACGAGCCCCGGCCCGAGCCCACCGACCCCTTCGAAGCCCTGGAGTCCAGCGTCGCCGACTGGCGCGAGTGGACCTCCCAGTGCCGCTACGAAGGCCCGCACGAGGAAGCCGTCACCCGCTCCCTGATCACCCTCAAGGCCCTCACGTACGCCCCGACCGGCGGCATCGTCGCCGCCGCGACCACCTCCCTGCCCGAGGAGATCGGCGGCGTCCGCAACTGGGACTACCGCTACTGCTGGCTGCGCGACGCCACCCTCACCCTCGGCTCCCTCCTCGCCACCGGCTTCCTCGACGAGGCCCGCGCCTGGCGCGAATGGCTCCTGCGCGCGGTCGCCGGTGCCCCCGCCGACCTCCAGATCATGTACGGGATCGGGGGCGAGCGGCGCATCCCCGAGAGCGAACTGCCCTGGCTGCGCGGCTACGCCGGGTCCGCGCCGGTCCGCGTCGGCAACGCCGCCGTCGACCAGCTCCAGCTCGACGTCTACGGGGAGGTGATGGACTCCCTGCACCTGGCCCGGTCCGCCGGTCTGCCCGCCGAAGAGCACGCCTGGCGGATCCAGCTCGCGCTCCTGGAATTCCTGGAACAGAACTGGCGCCGGCCCGACGAGGGCCTGTGGGAGGTCCGCGGGCCCCGCCGGCACTTCGTGCACTCCAAGGTCATGGCCTGGGTGGCCGCGGACCGGGCCGTGCGCACCCTGGAGAGCGACCCGTCGTTGCCCGGTGACGCGGACCGCTGGCGGGCCATGCGCGACGCGGTCCACCGCGACGTGTGCGAGCAGGGGTTCGATCCCGAGCGGGGCACCTTCACCCAGTACTACGGCTCGACCGAACTCGACGCGGCGACCCTGCTCATCCCCCGGGTCGGATTCCTCCCGCCCGACGACCCGCGCGTCATCGGCACCGTCGACGCGGTCCGCGCCGAACTCGGCCGCGGCGGACTCGTGCGCCGCTACAGCACCGCGGACACGGACGACGGACTGCCCGGCGACGAAGGAGCCTTCCTGGCCTGCTCGTTCTGGCTCGCCGACGCCCTGCACCTGACGGGCCGGGAGGACGAGGCCCGGGCCCTCTTCCAACGGCTGCTGACCGTGCGCAACGACGTGGGGCTCCTCGCCGAGGAGTACGACCCCGTCTCCGGGCGCCAACTCGGCAACTTCCCGCAGGCGTTCAGCCACGTCGGTCTGGTCAACACCGCGCTCACCCTGGCCGGCACGGAAAAGCGGACCACCGAGGCGGACTGAGCACGTGGCACAGGCCCGGCCGCGCGCCGAGGGCGCGGGCCCCTTCACCACCCGGCGGACCTGGCAGCGTCCCGAAGGCGGCACGGTCGTGTGGGAGTCGCGGACCGCCCGCCGCCGCGGCACCCTCGGGGTCCGCGCCCCCGACGGGACGGTCGCCACGACGACGGCCGCTCCCGAGGCCCTCGGCCGCCTGCGCCGGCTCAACGCCATCGCCTCCGCCGCGTTCGTCATCGGCGGAGCCCTCTTCGCCCTCGGCGCCGCCGTGACCCTCTTCGGCCGGGGCGGCGCGGCCGAGAGCGCCGCGCTCTCCTTCGCGGGAGGTCTGTTCTTCAACACCGGCGGCTACGTCTCGCTCCTCCAGGTCCTCAACGGACCCCGCCACACCACCGACGGCGACGGGTTGGTCACCACCCGCTGGAAGTGGTGGGGGTACGAGCCGATGCGCCTGGACTGGCTGAGCACCTTCGTGCTGTTCGTCGGGACGCTCGTGTTCGGCGTCGACCTCCTGGACTCCTTCCTCCAGGGGCTCACCGCCCGGCAGGCCGACCGGCTCGTCTGGACCCCCGACATGGTCGGATGCCTGCTCTTCCTGATCTCGGGGCACCTCGCGTTCGTCGAGCTCTGCCACCGCCCCTGGCCCTGCCCGCGCTCGCGCGGCCTCGGCTGGTGGGTCGTCGCGGTGAACCAGCTGGGCTCGGTGCTGTTCATGGCCTCGGCCGTGGCCGCCTTCGTCCGGCCCGCCACCGACGGTCCGGTCGACCCCGGGGTCGTCGACTGGGGGACGCTGTGCGGCGCCCTGTGCTTCTCGGCGGCCGGCATCCTCCAAGCCGTCGAACGGCCCCGGGGAACGGCGGCCGACGGCTCCGACGGCGCCCGGCCGGGAACCCGGGCCGGGCGCCGCGGATCCGCGCCCTAGAAGAAGCCGACCTGCTTCGGGGAGTACGAGACCAGGAGGTTCTTCGTCTGCTGGTAGTGGTCCAACATCATCTTGTGGGTCTCGCGGCCCATGCCCGACTGCTTGTAGCCGCCGAAGGCGGCGTGCGCCGGGTACGCGTGGTAGCAGTTGGTCCAGACGCGGCCGGCCTGGATGGCGCGGCCCGCGCGGTAGGCGGTGTTGATGTCGCGGGTCCACACGCCCGCGCCGAGGCCGTACGCGGTGTCGTTCGCGATGCGGATCGCGTCGTCGAAGTCCTGAAAGGAGGTCACCGAGACCACCGGGCCGAAGATCTCCTCCTGGAAGATCCGCATGCGGTTGTCGCCCTCGAAGATGGTGGGCTGCACGTAGTAGCCGCCGGCCAGTTCGCCGTCGTGTTCCACGCGACCGCCGCCCGTGAGGACCTTCGCGCCCTCCTGCTGCCCGATCTCCAGGTACGAGAGGATCTTGCGGAGCTGTTCCGCCGAGGCCTGGGCGCCGATCATGGTCTCGGTGTCCAAGGGGTGCCCGGGCAGGATGAGTTCCGTGCGGGCCACCGCCGCGTCGAGGAAGTCGCCGTAGCGGCCGCGCTCGATGAGGGCCCGCGACGGACAGGTGCACACCTCGCCCTGGTTCAGGGCGAACATGGTGAACCCCTCCAGGGCCTTGTCGCGCAGGTCGTCGTCCACGTCCCACACGTCGTCGAAGAAGATGTTCGGGCTCTTGCCGCCGAGCTCCAGGGTGACGGGCTTCAGGTGCTCGGCGGCGTACTGCAGGATCAGCCGGCCGGTGGAGGTCTCCCCGGTGAAGGCGATCTTCGCCACCCGCGGGCTGGACGCCAGCGGCTTCCCCGCCTCCTCGCCGAAGCCGTTGACGATGTTGAGGACGCCCGGCGGCAGCAGGTCCGCCACCAGGCTCAGCCAGTAGTGCACGGAGGCCGGGGTCTGCTCGGCGGGCTTGAGGATCACGGCGTTGCCCGCGGCGAGCGCCGGGGCCAGCTTCCACACGGCCATCAGGATCGGGAAGTTCCACGGGATGATCTGCGCGACCACGCCCAGCGGCTCGTGGAAGTGGTAGGCCACCGTGTCCTCGTCCACCTGGCTGAGCGCCCCCTCCTAGGCGCGCAACGCGCCCGCGAAGTAGCGGAAGTGGTCGATGGCCAACGGGATGTCGGCGGCCAGGGTCTCCCGGACCGGCTTGCCGTTCTCCCAGCTCTCGGCCACGGCGAGGCGTTCGAGGTTCTGCTCCATGCGGTCGGCCACGCGGAGCAGGATCGTGGCGCGCTCGGCGGCCGCCACCCGGCCCCAGGCGGGGGCGGCGGCGTGCGCGGCGTCGAGGGCGCGCTCCACGTCCTCGGCGGTGCCGCGGGCGATCTCCGTGAAGGGCAGGCCGTTGACGGGGGAGGGGTTCTCGAAGTATCGGCCCCGCGCGGGCGGCACGTACTCCCCGCCGATCCAGTGGTCGTAGCGGGGCGCGTAGGACATGATCGAGCCTTCGCTGCCGGGCGCGGCGTAGCGGGTCATACCGTTCTCCTCCCGGGGACGGCGCCGCCCCGTACCGGGCGGCGCTCGCAGGCGAGGCTAGGAGCCGCCAGGTTGCGGGGACGTTGCGCCGACCGGTGCGGCCTCAACCCCTCGGCTCAACCCCTCAGCTCGGCGTCGAGACGGCGGGCGCGAGCCAGGGCGGGGGCGCGCCGTTCGGGCGGCAGCGCCGCGGCCAGGGCCCGCCAGACCTCCAGGTCCTCCTCGCCCCAGGGGCTGTCCGCCCAGTCCGTGAGGAGCCCCGGGTCGCCCCGGGCGATCAGGGCGGCCCGCACCTGGTCGGTGAGCCGGCCGCGCAGCCGCACCACCTCCGGCGCGGCGGAGGAGGGCAACAGCGGGCCGGGGTACGCGGCGAGCGCGGCGGACGCGGCCCCCAGCGCGAGGCGCCGGTTGACCAGCCCGAAGTCGGAATCCACGGGAGCGGCCAGCCGGTACGGGCGGGACAACAGGGCCCGGGGGCCGAGCAGCGCGCGCAGCCGGCACAGTTCGGCGCGCAGGGTGACGGGGGACACCGCCTCGTCCTCGTACAGGCCGATCAGCAGCTCCTCCCCGGTCAGTCCGCCCGGGTGGCGGGCGAGCAGGACCAGGATCTCGCTGTGCCGCCGCCCCAGCCGTACCGTCCGCCCGCCGCTGCGGAACAGCGCCTCGTCACGGCCGAGGGCCCGCAGCGCGTCCCGCCGGGCCTCCGGCGGCGCGGCGCCCGGCCGGGGATCCGGGCGCACCTCGCCCCGTCGGGCCTTCGCCGCCGCCCCCCGGTGCGCGCGGCGGACCCGCGCGGTGGCGGGGGAAGGCGGGGAGGAGGGGGCCCCGGGCGGCGGGCCCGGCTCGGGGAAGGGTGCGCCCGCGCCGGGGTGTGCCGGGGTTCGCTCCTGTGGCACCCGCCTCGGGACCGGCTCCGGGGTCGCTTCGCCGGGCCGGGCAGCCGCGTGGGGGGCGCGGGTGCCGCCGTACGCGTTCCAGCACGCGGGGGCCCGGCGGCACAGGGCCGGTAAGGAGCCCGGGGCCGGGCGGTCGGTGGTGGTGGGCAGGGCGGGTATCGCGGGCAGCGCGCGGAGCGCCCCCGGGTTCCTCCGTTGTTTCAGCACAGCAGGTCAGCCCCGATCTCGTGAGACCCGCGGCCGCGGCGTCCTCGGCACGGCCGCGCCGTGCGGCGGCGGGCCGCCCCGGACGGTCCGGGCCCCCGCCCCGCACCGCCACCGGGGTGCTGCCCGGCGTCCGCAGGGACATCCTGCTCCGCCGGGCCCCCTCCCCAACCCCCTTCCGCCACCGACGGATCCGGCCCGGCCCCGGGTGCCGGTCCGCCGGCGGTCCGGCACCCGCCCGGCCCTGCCGCCCGGCCCGCTCGTCCTCCCCGCGGAAGGTCCGGCGCCGTGCTCAGTCCCGCGCGTCCGTGCCGTCCTCCCGGTCCCCGGGTTCCGTCGGGTCGAGGGCCGCCAGGGCGGCGGCCGGTCCGGACTCCGGAGGGCCCGCGGGCACCCAGTGGCCGGCCTCCCGGCGGAAGGGCCACCAGCGGCCCCGCCGGTCCAGGCGCAGCTGGGCGGTGCCGTCCTCGGCGGTCCAGCGGTTCGACTCCTGCCGGAGGGCGGGGCCTTCGCCGTCCTCCCAGGCCGCGGCGAGCACCGCTCGCGCCCGCGCCGCGGACTCCGGGTCCGGGGCCCACTCATCCTCCAGGACGACCGGCCCGTCCGGCCCGCCGAGCCGCCGGGCGAGGACCGCGCGGGCCAGGGCCTCCCGGTCCCGCCCGCTCGCCGCCGCCAGCCGGGACCGGACCCGGACGTCCGCGGCGAGGGAGGCCAGGCGCACCGCGTCCTCCGCGAAGGCGGCCCCGCGCCCCGGGACCGGGGCGCCGTCGGTCCCGTTCTCCCCGTTCGCGTCGGTGGACGCGGTGTCCCCGGCGGGCGGGGGGAGCGGGCGGTCGGCGTGGTCCGGGGCCAGGGCGCGGGCCAGCAGTTCGTGCGCCGAGGCCGCCGCCGCCTCGGCGAGGAACTCCACGGCCCCCGGGTCCAGGTCCTCCTCGGGTTCGGTCTCGGTGTCCAGCAGGGGCGGCTGGCCCGGCCCGTCCGGCAGCACCGGCAGCGGGGGCAGCGGGGGGAGGATCCCCCAGGTCCCGAAGGCCTCGGCCGCCGACACCCCGCACCGGGCCGGAGCCCCACCCGCCGGAGCCGGGCCGTCGCCGTCCCCGGAGTGGCCGGGCGCGGTGTCCGCGGCCCGGCGGGCGCTGCGCACCTGGAGCTCGTCCAGCACCTCCCGCTCCGCGCGGCCGCGGAGGAGGAGCAGCAGGAACGGGTCCCGGTCGAGCAGACGCGCCACCTGGTGGCACAGGGCCGAGGTGTGCGGGCAGTGGTCCCAGGCCCCGCAGTCGCAGCGGGGTTCCAGCTCGCCGGTGCCGGGCAGCAGGTCCACGCCCGCCGCCGCCGCGTCCTCGGCGAGCTCCGGGGGCATCTCGCGGTCCAGGAGGGCCGCGATGTGCCCGGCGGAACCGGCCGCCGCGTCGAGCAGCCGGTCCCATTCCGGTTCCTCGAAGCAGCGCAGCAGCACGTCGGTGCGGTGCCGGGTGCCGTCGGGGTCGCTCACCACCGACGTCAGCCGTCCCGGGCGCAGGGTCAGGGCGCCGACCCCGCCCTCGCGGGCGTACCGGCGGCCCTTGCGGACCTGTTCCCCGTCGAGGGCGCTGTCTTCCAGCGCCCGCAGCCAGGACCGGCCCCACGAGGTGGCGGCGAACGCCCGGCCCCGCACCGGTGGCAGTGCCTCGAAGGTGCGCTCCACGGCCCCCTCCGGGCCCGCGGTCCCCGGGCGGCCGGAGCGGTCTTCGGCGGTCATCGGGCGCCCCCTCGGAGGACGACGAGCTCGGCGAGTTCGGCGTCGGTGAGTTCGGTGAGGGCGGCCTCGCCGCCGGTCAGGACGCTGTCGGCCAAGGCCCGTTTGCGTGCCAGCAGCGCCGCGACGCGGTCCTCCACGGTGCCCTCGGCGATCAGGCGGTGGACCTGCACGGGCCGGGTCTGCCCGATGCGGTACGCCCGGTCGGTGGCCTGCTCCTCCACGGCCGGGTTCCACCAGCGGTCGAAGTGCACGACGTGCCCGGCCCGGGTGAGGTTCAGGCCCGTGCCCGCGGCCTTCAGCGACAGCAGGAAGACCGGGACCTCGCCCGACTGGAAGCGGTCCACCAGGTCCTGACGGCGCGGCAGGGAGATCCCGCCGTGCAGCAGCTGCACCCCGGTACCGCGTGCCGCGAGGTGGTGTTCCAACAGCCTGGCCATGGCCACGTACTGGGTGAACACGAGCACCGATCCGCCCTCGGCGAGGACGGCGTCGAGGAGTTCGTCCAGCAGTTCCAGCTTCCCCGACCGGCCGGGGAGCACCGGCCGGTCCTCCTTGAGGTACTGGGCCGGGTGGTTGCAGACCTGCTTGAGGGCCGTGAGGAGCTTCACCACGAGACCGCGCCGCTCCGGCCCGGTGGTGCCCGCGATCGCGGCCAGCGCCTCCCGGACCACCGCCTCGTACAGGGCGACCTGCTCCGTGGACAGTGCCACCGGATGGTCCGTCTCCGTCTTGGCGGGCAGCTCCGGGGCGATGCCCGGATCGGACTTGCGGCGGCGCAGCAGGAAGGGGCGCACCAGCGCCGACAGCCGCTCGGCGGCGCGCGGGTCGGTCCCGTCGGAGACCCCGGCGTAGCGGGTGCGGAAGGTGCCGAGCCTGCCCAACAGCCCCGGATTCGCCCAGTCCAGGACGGCCCACAGGTCGGTGAGCCCGTTCTCCACGGGCGTACCGGTCAGGGCCACCCGGGCGCGGGCGCCGACGGTGCGCAGCGCCCGAGCGGTGCCGGACCGCGGGTTCTTCATGTGTTGGGCCTCGTCGGCGGCCACCAGGCCCCAGTCGACGCCGGCCAGCAGCGGGGCGTCCAGGCGCATGGTGCCGTAGGTGGTGAGCACGAATCCGGTGTCCCCGGCCGGGGGCAGGGTCCGGGCGGCGCCGTGGTGCCGGCGGACGGGGACGCCGGGGGCGAAGCGTTCGATCTCGCGCTGCCAGTTGCCGAGGAGGGAGGCCGGGCAGACCACGAGGGTGGGTCCGGCCGT
>NZ_JBEOSD010000140.1:0-22041 GCF_040302735.1 Streptomyces sp. NPDC097619
CGGAGTCGGAGCAGGCGGTCAGGGTGAGGGGCAGCAGCGCGGCCGTGACGACGGCGATGGCGGTACGACGGATCCTCAGGCTGTTCATGATCGGGTTCTCCTCGAAGGGATTTCTCGAAATCGGGTGTCGAAGGAAGTGGTCGTGCTGCCGGACCCGACCCGTGGGCCGGTCCGGAGGTCTAGGGGACGGTGACGAAGACGCTGTGTCGGCCGCTCGCTCCGTCGGGGATGGTGCGGGCGCGCTGTTCGGTCTGGACCTGGCCGGTGCCGTCGGTGGCGCGGACGGTGATCGTGTGTCCGCCGGGGGTGGCCCGCCAGGGACGGGACCACTGGCGCCAGGTGTCCACGGACGCCTGCGGGGCGAGATCGGCCTGCTCCCACGGGCCGTCGTCGATCCGGACCTCGACGCGGGTGATGCCGCGGTGCTGGGCCCACGCCACGCCGGCGATGGTGACGGTGCCGGCGTCGGGCCGGGCGAAGGGCTTGGGGGTGTCGATCCGGGCCTGCGTCTTGATCGGAGCCCGCCGGGCCCACTTGCGCTTGACCCAGTAGGGGTCGTACGCGTCGAAAGTCGTGAGCTCGATGTCGGTGATCCACTTGCAGGCCGACACGTACCCGTACAGGCCGGGGACGAGCATCCGGACGGGGAATCCGTGATCGAACGGCAGCGGTTCTCCGTTCATGCCGACCACGAGCATCGCGTCCCGCCCGTCCATGACGTCCTCGACCGGCGAGCCCAGGGTCATCCCGTCCACGGACCGCGCCACCAGCTGATCGGCCGCGCCCCCCTCGGACGGGGGCCGCACCCCCGCCTCTCGCAGGAGCCCGGCCAAGGGCACGCCCAGCCAGCGGGCCGTGCCGATGTACGGGCCGCCGACCTCGTTGGAGACGCAGGTCAGCGTGATGTCCCGTTCGATCAGGGGACGCGCCAGGAGCTCGTCGAGGCCGTACGTCCGGGGCCGCGGCACGCCGCGGCCGTGGATCCGCAGCCGCCAGGTGCCCGCGTCCACCTTCGGGACGGACAGGGCGGTGTCCACGCGGTAGAAATCGCGGTTGGGCGTGGTGAAGGGGCTGATCCCGGCCACCTTCAACTGCACCCCTGCCGGCACCGCGGGCGCGGGGGACATCGGCGCCGGGAGCACCAGGTTCGCGCGCGAGGCGACGGCTCCCTCGCCCCGGCGACCGGTGAAGTACCGGCCCAGGGCCCCGGCCGAAGCGGCAGCCGCGGCCGTCACGCCGGCCGCGGCCAGGAACCCGCGCCTGTTCCACCGCCCGTCGCCGTCCCGGCCCGCCTCGGCTTCCCGCGCCCGGTCCGGGACGGCCTTCCCCGCCAGCACGTACAGGGCGAACGCCCCCGCCACGGCCCCGACGATCGAGGGCAGGGCGTCACCGATGCCCGTGGAATCCGGGCGGCCCAGCGCGGCGACGGCCCCGACGATCCCGAACAGCAGCACGCCCGCCGCGCCGGCTCGCCGGTGGTAGAGCGCGAGAACACCCAGCGCGACGGCGAAGAGGACGAGAACCGCGAGGATCCCGAGCTGCAGGACCACCTTGTCGTTCTCGCCGAAGGTACGGATCGCGAAGTCCTTCACCGGAGCCGGCGTCCGGTCGATGACCGCACCGCCGACCACCGTCACCGGCCCGGCCGCGGGCCGCACCAGACCCGCGACCAACTCGGCCACCGCCAGGGAGCTGAACGCGGCCAACACACCGGCCGCGCCGCCACGGGCGACACGGGAGAGGGTCCTGCGGAAGTTGCTCACATCCCGGCATTCGGCGCCCGCCGCCCGGCGGATGGGTACGACCCCCGAAAGAGTGAAGTGGCGGCGGCTCGGGTGCCATGGTCCTCAGGACCGTCAGGACCCTCAGGCGCAGGTGGGACGGACGGTGTGCGTCACGGTTGCGGGAAGTTCACCACGGACAGCACGAGGGGCAGTTCGTCGGTGCGGGGCTGGGCCTCGGGCAGCCTGCCCTGGAGGAAGGTGCCGCTGAGGTAGTTGTCGGTGGCGATCCAGGCCGGGTACGGGATCTGCCCCTGGTAGGTGAAACGGTCGATCACGTACGGGACCGCGTCGGCCTCCAGCAGCGAGGGGTCGTCCATCAGCTGGAAGTGCAGGTGAGGGGCGTTGGAGTTGCCGGTGTTGCCGAGCTCCGCGATCTTCTGGCCCTTCGTCACCCGGTCCCCCGGCTCGACCAGCAGACTGCCCTTGATCAGATGGGCGTACATGGCCCAGACGCCACCGCCGAGATCCTGGATGACGTGGTTCCCGTCCACGTTCTGAAGGGTGAGCTTCGGGCCGAGCACGGGGTCGTCGGCCGGGAGGATGCCGGGGGTGCCGGCCTCGACCGTGTCGAGGGTCGAACTGACGGTGCCGTCGGCGACTGCGTACACGGCCTCGCCGTAGTCCGCGTAGCTCTCGTTCCTCGTCTTGTCGCCGCTGCGGAAGGTGCCCTCGTCGGTGAGCTTCATCCAGTCGATGGCGAAGCGCTGCGAGTTGCCGAGCTTCCCGTTCAACGAGTTGAGCGACGGGCGGTGCGGACTGCCGGTGCCGCAGCACCCGTTCGCGGCCACCCAGTCGTCGCCGCGGAGCGGGGCCCCGATCACGCGCGGCTCGCCGGAGGAGATGTCGAAGGGCGCCGCCAGGTAGTCGATCGGGCTCGCTTCCGCGGCGGGCGGTGAGGACTGGCCCGTGACGAACAGCCGGTGCATGACCTCGGAGGGCGCCTGGTCGAGCGAGTCGAAGGTGAGGTCCACTAGCAGGGCGCGGGATTGGCCCGGGGCCATGACGGTGTCGGGGGCGTTCGACGAAGGCAGCGTCCGCAACAGGTTGCACGCGCCGAACTCACAGTCCGGATCGACCAGTTGGCGTCGGTTGAGGGTGGTGACGACGGAGTCGGGGTCCGCCGCGTCGACCACCTCCACCCGGGTGAGCGTGGCCGGCAGCCGAGAGGCGTTGGTGAGTTGGAGGTCGTAGGAGACGTGGTACTTGCCGTCGCTGCCCCGCCAGGGGAAGGTCGGCTCGCTGATCGGGGTCACGACCACGGGAGTGAAGCTGTCCGGCACGACCACGGCGGCCCGCGCCCCGGTGGACGCGACCTGCGCCGTGGGGCCGGGGGACACCCCTGCCGCGGACGTGGACCCGGCGACGAGCAGGACGGCCACGATCGCCGCGGCCGGTGTCAGCGCGCGGGCCCGCCCGCGTCCCCCACGGGGCCGCGCCCTCCGTTCAGCGCCCCGCCGGTCCGTTGAACGCGACGGATCGGAGGAGCCGGAGGGGTCGGAGGGAGCAGGGGAGCGTCGCACGTCCATCACCACACCTCGCATGGCCGGGCGGCCGGTGGTGACGATCCCATCGGCGCGTGTGGACCGCGAGCGGGCGGCCCGGGGGCCCGATCGGCTTCCTCCTCCATGCTGGCACGCCCTCGGTACGGCTGCCATCCGTGGTCACGACCGCCCACCACCGGCGCTTGTTCCGCGACCGGTTCAGGTTCCGTGGACGAGGAGGGGCAGGCGGCTGACGCCGCCGATCAGGGAGCCGCCGGGGAAGGGGAGCGCGGTCGCCGGTTCCGCGAGACGGAGAGCGGGCGCGTGCTCGACGAGGGCGCCGATCGCGGTCCGGAGTTCCAGCAGTGCCAGGCCGGCGCCGATGCAGCGGTGGGGGCCGTGCCCGAAGGCGAGGTGCGGGCCCGGTGGGCGGGTGATGTCGAAGGTGTCCGGGCGGTCGAAGACGGCGGGGTCGCGTCCGGCGTGCGCGTGGGACGGCACGACCGCTTCCCCGGCCCTGATCCTGGTCGAACCAAGGGTCACGTCCGCCACGGCGAGGCGGGGGAGTCCGACATCGGCGATGGTGTCGAAGCGCAGGATCTCCTCGACGGCCGGTCCCAGGAGCTTCCGGTCCGTGCGCAGCGCCTGCCACTGGTCAGGGTGGTTGAGGAGGGCCAGGAGGCCGTTGGTGAGGGTGGCGGCGGTGGTGGCGTGTCCGGCGACCAGCAGGTTGACGGTGATGGCCAGGAGCTCGGGCCGGCTGATCTCGCCGGCGGTGTGGGCGTCGCGGAGCCGGTGGAGCAGACCGCCCGGGAGCAGGGCGTCGACGGCGCGCGGGGCGAAGAGCAGGTCCGCGCAGTGGGCGCGCAGCGCCTCGTGGCCGGCACGGGCCTGTCGCGGGGGCAGCGAGGTCAGCGAGAGCTTGCGGCGGGTCCACTCGGTGAGCGGCGCGCGGTGCTCCGAGCCCATCCCGAGGACCTCGCACAGGACGGTCTCGGCCAGGGGGAGGGCGAACGAGGCGCGCAGGTCGACGGGGTTCCCGCCGGCTCCGGCGGCCAGGACGGTGCCCAGCAGCCGGTGCACGTGGGCCTCGACCGAGGGCGCAAGCCCGTCGACGCCCTCGCGGCGGAACGCGGGGGCGCAGAGCCGCCGGACCCGGGTGTGGTCCGGCGGGTCGAGGCCCAGGAGGCTGGGCTCGTCGCGGTCCGCGAGCGTCCACCGGGGCGCGCCGGGAGTGGTGTGCAGGGCCCGACGGCTGAACCGGCGGTCGGTGAGCACCCGGACGACATCGGCGTGACGGACGGCGAGGCGGGCCGGATCGCCACTGGGCAGGGTGATGCGGGCCGGCTCCGGATCGGCCAGGAGCCGGGTGTGGGGCAGCGGCGACAGGCAGTGGGCCCGGTCGAAGGGGTACGGCAGGGCGGGCGGCAACCGGTCGGGGCGAGCGGGTACCGCTGTCATGACGTGCCCTTCATTTCGCGGTCGCGGTCGCGGTCGCCGGCGTGACCGTGGCGGCTCCCCCCGTGCCCGTTCCCGCCGGTGCCGGCGAGAGGGGCCGACGGCGGCAGGCCGCAGACCGCTCGGGGATGGACGTGCTCGGGGCGGGGGTTGCGCGTGAGGTGTTCCTGCCAGCTCCGGCGCAGGGCCTCGTCCGCTGGCAGCCCCAGCCAGACCAGTACGCGTGCGGTGGTGGCGACGGGATCGGCCACCAGATCGGTGAAGCGGACGGTCAGGCAGCGGTCGGCGACGGACGGATCGCCGGTGAAGGCCCGCATCCTGGCCAGACCGGTGTGCGTGGCGGCGGTCATCTCCCGGCCGATCTCCACGGGGTCGACCTCGGCGCTGCGTTTGCGCCGGGCCGCGGACGCGAGACCACAGACGGAGCCGATCGCCGCGTCGAGTTCGCGTTCGAGGACGACGTACCGCGCGCCCGGGTGGGCCCGGTCCAGCGCCGGCAGGTGCCACAGGTGCCCCGGACTCTTCAGGACGAGGCGGGAGCCCGCGGGCGCCGGTCGCCTGGCCAGGATGTGGGCGAGCTGGGTCCGGTGGAGCGCGTAGGCGGCCGTCAGGTCCTGCTCGGCGAGCCAGGAGGCGTAGGAGGGGATCCGGTAACTGATCAGTGCGAGGACGCTGTTGCGGAAGTCGGTGTTCATCAGGTGCTCGCACTCCTCCGGCTCCCGCGCCCCCGTGGGATGAATGCGGGCCAGCTCGGGCGCGGTCCGGACGAGGTCGGCCACGTGCCGCTCGGCGTCCGCGATCAGGTCGCCCACCCCGGCTCCCGGCGGGCTCACGGGGGCCGGCAACTCCCACAGGCGTGGGGCGTGCAGGGCCGGATGCCGGGCGAGGAGCCGGTGCAGCACGGTGCTGCCGGTTCGGGGCAGTCCGATGAGGACGACGGGCGGCCCGTGATCCACGCTCGGTTCCGGCGACGCCCGCAGCCACAACCGGGTCCGGAGCGCACGGAGCAAGGCCTCCCGAGCCTCGGCCCGGCCCGCCGGGCTCAACCGGCCCTCACCCTCCAGCGCCCCGACGAGCGACTCCAGGGCCGACCACTCATCAGCCGTCCGCTCCCCGGCCATCCGATGATCAGCCGTTCGCGCACCGGGCGCACCGGGCGCACCGGGCGCCCCGAAGTCCGTCAGGCCGGTGGACCGCACGGCCTCGGCGCGCAGGTCGTCGGCATCGAGCCGGGCAGGGGCGGTGGGTTCGTACCCGCTGCCCGAGCGCTCCGTCGGTGAAGAAACGCCCCCGCTCACGTGTGCCCCCCGGCCGGTTCGGCCGACGCGACGCGAGCCGTCAACGACTCCGCGATGCGGTCCACCACGCCGCGCACCCGCGCGCCCTCGACCCGCGGGTTGACGAGGCACAGTCGGAAGACCCGGCGGCCGCCCACGGTGACCCCGACGACCATGGCCCGCCCCTCCGAACGCAGCTCACCGCAGATCTCGTCCACCAGCCTGTCGCCGTCCTCGGGCGAGAGCGGGGCCCGCCCCGCGAGGGCCACCGGTCCACGGAAGGTGACCACGGCCAGCGAGGGCCCCGTCACCACCTCCAGGCCGGCGGGGTGGGAGGCGATGTACGAGGCGACGTCCTCGGCCGCGTCCAGGCCCCGTCGCACGGCGGCGCGGAACGCGTCCGCGCCGAACACCTTCAGCGACAGCCACAGGCGCAGGGCCCGGAACTCCCTGGTCTGTTCCACCCCCCAGTGCAGGAAGTCGACCCCGTCGTCCTCCGCACCCTTCCCACCCGCTCCCGCCTCCAGGTACCCGGGGAGGCCGACGCCGAACGCGCGCGTCAGGAGGGCGGGGTCGCGCAGCAGCACGCAGCCGGTCCCGGCGGGCTGGAACAGCCACTTGTGCGGATCGACGCTCACCGAATCCGCCTCGGCCAGGCCCGCCAGGATCCGGCGCCCGTGCCCGGTCAGCGCGGCGGGGCCCCGAAGGCGCCGTCCACGTGCAGCCACAGGCCCTCGGCCCGGCAGAAGGCGGCCAGCTCGGGCAGCGGGTCGACGTCGCCGGTGGCCGTGGTGCCCGCGTTCGCGACCACGAGGAAGGGACGCAGACCCCTCCGGCGGTCCTCGGCCACCCGCCGGCGCAGCTCGGCCAGCCGGATCCGCCGGTGCGCGTCGGAGGGCAGGATCCGGACGCGGTCCTCTCCGATCCCCAGGAGGTGGAGGGCCCGGGGTACGGAGAAGTGCGTCTGGTCGGAGAAGTAGGCGGTGGCGCCCCGGGCCTCGGTGCCGACGAGGGCGTCGCGCGCCGCCGTCAGGGCGGTGAGGTTGGCGGTGGACCCCCCGGACACGAACAGTCCGGACGTGCCGGGGGGCAGCCCCAACAGTTCGGCCAGCCACCGCACGGTGGCCGATTCGACCGCGCCGGAGACCTCCCCGGTGAACCGCCAGCCCGTCGGCACCGCGAACCCGGTGGCCAGCGTCGCTCCCAGGACGCCGGTGACGGTGCCCGGAGCCGGTACGAACGCGAGGAAGTCCGGATGGTCCGGGTGCGCGTTCCCCCCCGGTGAGCCATCGCCCCACCTCGTCCACCAGCGCGAGCGGATCGCCCACGGGCGCCTCGGGCAACGGTTCGCGGCGCAGCCGCGCGGCCTCGGCCGGCGCGTCAGGCGAGGCCACGGGTGCCCCGTCGGTTCCGCGACCGAGATGCCCCGAGACGAGCTCCCACACCCGCCGGCCCAAGCCGGCCACCACTTCGGTGGGCAGCGTCAGGGAGGCGTCGGCCTCGCCACCCGGGGGCGCCGCCGCGCCGCCCTCCACACCGTCGCTGATCGTGTCCACCTAGTCACCCTGCGGGGTTTTCGCGGAGGTGACAAGCTCCCGTTTCGGCCCGCCGCATTCCGGCCGGGGCCGGGAGCGCCGGCGGCCCGGCGCGGCTCCCGCACGAGGAACGGAGCCGGCCCGACTCCCTCGCGTGCCCTCCCGACGACGGCCTGGACCGGGCCGGCCGGGAGCGGTTCGTCCGATTCCTCACCGCGCACACCCCCGCCGGTGCGGATGCCATCACCCCCGCCGAAGTCGGTTCCGCGTGCCCGCCGGTGGCGAAACCCCGGTGCGAGGCGGCGGCGGGCCGGGCAGACTCGCGGGCATGACACAGAGGATCACTCGCATCAATCCCGAGCAGCTGCACCCGACACCCGGGTACCACCACATCACCGTGGTGGAGGCGGGGCGTACGGCACATTTGGCGGGACAGTGCCCTCTGGATGGGAACGGCCGTCTCGTCGGGGCCGGTTCCCTGGAGGCGCAGGTCGACCAGGTCGTCGCGAACGCGCTCACGGCGCTGGGAGCCACGGGCGCCGGACCGGACCACGTGGTGCGGTCGGTGATCTACGTGCGGAGCGACGACCGGGATGACCTCGGAGTCGCCTGGGGCAGGCTCACCGAGTCGGCGCTCGGAGCGGCGTTCACCAGCGCCAGCACGCTCCTGGGCGTCGCTCAGCTGGGCTACACCGGACAGCTCGTCGAGGTGGATCTCACCGTGGCCCTGCCCGACTGACCGAACGACGCGGCCCCGCCTCCGCCCCGGCTCGGCACCGCCCGACGACACCCCCGCCGTCCGCATCGCGGTCCCGGCCGACCCCGTACGGACGACCTCGGCATGATGTGTGCATGATGCACAGTGAAGAAACGCGCACCGACACCCCGGCGATCGCGCTGCTCAAGGAATCGGGCGCCGAGAGCACCAAGCACTCCGGGGGGACGCTCCTGACCCACCTCCGGCGCGTGGAGGCGCTGATCGGCGCCTGGGGCGGACGCCCCGTCCTGCGGGCCGCGGCACTGTGCCACGCCTTCTACGGCACCGACGGTCTTCCGATCAGCCTCCTGGAACTCTCCGAGCGCGATCGTCTGGTCGAGGCCATCGGCACGGAGGCGGAGGAGTTGGTCTACTTCTACGCCAGCTGCGACCGGAAGGCCTCCTACCCCACGCTCGCGGCGGCGGACGGGGAGCCGGTCACCTTCCGGGACCGCTTCACGGGCGAGGAGTTCACCCCGAGCGTCCGGCAGCGCCGGGACTTCGCCGAGCTGACGGTGGCCAACGAACTCGACCTGTGCAAGGTGAACGCCTCCTTCCGTGAGCGCAACGGCGCGGATCTCCTCGCCCTCTTCACGCGCTGGGCCCCGCTCCTGTCGGAGGCCACGGTCCGTGAGGTGAACGAGGTCCTGGGCTGACCGCCCCGGGTGCACACGCCCGCCCGCGCCGACCTCCTGGCCCGGGACACCGGCGGAGCCGTCCGGCGCCGGGCGGGCACCGACAAGGGCACACCTTCGCCGGCAAGACGAAGATCGCCACCGGCCGGCAGGTGCACGACGGCGTGCACCGGGCGACCCGCGGTGCGGGACGCCCTGACGGACCGGCACGACGGTGCCGGTCCGTCAGGGACACGCACTCCGGACCCGCTCAGTGCTTGGTGAGCCGGTTCATGATCGCGCTGAATCCGTCGTAGGCCGCGTTGGTCAGCTCCTTGGCGATGTGCGGTACGTCGTCCGCCAGATGGGCGATCACCCGCCCCTTGCCGAAGGTGACGAGGCTGAGGCCCGCGATCCCGACGGACGTCCGGAACTCCTTGCTGCCGATCCCGTAGCCCATGCCGGTGAAGAACACGTTCGCGAAGTCGAGCACGACGGCACTGGCGCTGAGCACGAGTGCCACGCCGGAGAGCTCCAGGGCCAGTGGTATGCCGCCGACCGTCAGGCCCGCCAGGACACCGGCGACGCCGGCACCGACGGCGCCCACGCTCGCGAAGAAGGCCAGGTCGTGCGTGTCGTGCGCCCAGTCCTGCCAGGTCGAGACACGGACGCCCCACCGGACCTTGTCGTGCTCGGGGGCGTCCGCCGGGTTCGTCTTGGCCTGTTCGGCCGCGGCGATCACCTGCGCGGCGTACTCGGCTTCCCTCCGGTCCTCCTTCTCGCGCTTCTGCACGACTTCCAGGTGCGCCGCCCCGGCCTCGCCCGCCGCGGCCGCGGCGCTCCGGCCCGCCGCGATGGCCGAGGCGCGGGCCTGGACCGCGTACGCCTTGGCCTGGGTCGCCGACACGCGGGCGCTCCGGGCCGAGGCGATGGCCTGGTTGGCGGAGTAGTTCGCCGAGCGGGCGGCGTAGCGGGCGTTCGCCGCCGCCTGTCGCGCCCTGGCTGCCGCGGCCTGGGCGTCGCGCGCGGACGTCTCGGCCTGGTCCGCGAACCTGTCCGCCTTCTGGGCGGCGACGTCGGCACGAGCCGCCGCCTCGACGGCCTTGCCCGCCCAGACCTCGGCCTCCTGGCCCGCCTTGCGGGCGGTCGCGGCGGCCGCTTGGGCCCGGGCGGCGTCCTCCTGGGCCTTGTCGGCGATCTTCGCGGCACCCGCGATGGCCCCCTGCATGGCGGCGACGTGGGTGGCGAAGTCGTGGTCGAGCTGGGCCGTCTGGAACCGGACGGAGGCGAGAAACTTCCGGCGCATCCAGGCGGGTCCCTGCAGGGCCGCCTGGGCGTGGGCCTTGGTGTAGGGGCCCGCGGTCTGCAGGAGGGTCGCCACCGCGACCGCGTCGTCCTCCTGTTGGGCCTTCTCGTAGGTGCCGTGGAGGAAGGCGTACAGGGCCTCGGGGGTGCCGGCGTCCAGTGCCGCGTTGGCCGCGGCGGTGACGGCGCGGCCGGGTTGGTCCGCGAGGATGCGGGCGACGACGACCCGGTTGTCCATGCCCGCCGCCTGGACTGCTCCGGTGCGCAGGAACGTGCCCGCGGCGTCGGGGGCGTCGCTGTCCAGCGCGGCGACGGCGGCGAAGGCGACCCTGGAGGGGGAGACCTTGGCGAGGTGGACGGTGGACTCGCGGTCGTCCTGGCGCTGTGCGATCTGCCGGTCGCTGTCGACCCAGGCGTGGACGTCGGCATCCGTGCCGGCCAGCGCGAACTGTGCGGCCTCCCGCGACCAGATGCCGTGCGCGTCCATGACCGCGATGGCGGCCTGGCGGCCCTTCGTGGCGGCCGTCGCGAGGTCGCCGGCCCGCAAGGCGGATTCCGCCTGGGCGATGAGGTCCTTCGTGGCCTGGGCGGTCTGCTCGGTCTGGCTGCGTTTGGCCTCGGTACGGGTCCGTTCGCGGCTCTCGGCCTGGGCGAACATCCGGGCCTCCTCGATGGCCCGCTCGGTGTCGTGGTCGAGGCGCCGGAGTTCGGCGTCGCGGGCCTCCTGCTCCACCCGCACCGCTTCGATCACGGCGTTGGTGGCCAGGTCGGCGGCCCTGGTGGCCTCGTTGGCGAACTCCGTGGACTTGTTCGCGAAGTCGACGGCCTGGCCCGCGTACCTGACGGCCCACTCGGCGGCTTCCGCTGCCTTCTCCGCGTGGGCGGCCGCGCTGTAGGCGGCGTCGCGGGCGTTGCGCGCGGAGGTGGCGGCCGCGTTCGCGAGGGCCTGTGCCGTGCCCGCGGCGTTGGTGGCGATGCGTGCGTTGGCGTCGGCGATGCGGGCCTGACGGATGGCTTCGGCGGCCTCCGCCTCGGAGACACCGGCGGAGTGCTCGGCGGACCGCTGGGCCGATTCCGCCGTGGCGGCCGCGCGGCGGGCCGCGCCTGCCGCCGCGGATCCCACGTTGGCGGCGGCCTGCGCGGCGTCGGCGGCCAGTTCGGCCTGGTCCGCCGTGAGGCGGGCCCGTGCCGCGATCTTCCGGCACCATGCGGCGTCCGCGTTCGCCTGGTCTGCCTTGTCCTGGTTCTCGGAGGCCGCGATGGCGGAGCGGAAGGCCCGGCCGGCGGCGCTGCCGGCCGCGGCCGCCGCCTGACCTGCGGCCATGGCCGCGTTCGCGGCGCGCCGCGCGGCCAGGATGGCGGCGTTCGCGGCGTTGGTGGCCATGCGTGCGGCGTCGGAGGCGCCCTTGGCGGCCTCGGCGGCCTTGCGGGCCGCCCGTGCCGCCTTGACGACGTCGTTCTCGGCGGCGCGCGCCTCCGCCTCCGCGGTCTCCGCGGCCTCCTTGGCCTTGAGCGAGGCCTCCACCGCGCGGGCACAGGCTTCCTCGGCCTGCTTCGTCTTGGCCTCGGCGGTCTTCCCCTCGCGCTCGGCGACGGCGACGAGTTCCTCGATCCTGGAGCGTTCCTGGTCGCGGGCGCGCGCGATGTGCTGACCGGTCTCCAGGAACCATTCGACGTCGGCTTCGCCGCCGGACAGGGCCCGGTTGGCGTACTTCTGGACCTCGGGGCCCGCGAGCACCAGCAGTTTGGCGGTCTCGACCCGCATGTCCTCCAGCCGGGCCGTGAACTGGTCCGTGGTGAGGAACTTCTCCAGCGCGGCCGCGGATCCGCTGTCCAGGGCGGCGTTACCGGCCTTGGTCACGGCCTTCCCGCCGGTGGAGATCACGGTGGCGGCAGCCACCCGTAGGTCCTCCAGGTGCGCGGACCTGAAGCCGCCGGCGAGGAAGGCGGTGACGGTGGTGTCGCCTCCGTTGAGGGCCGCGGTGGCTTCGCGTCGGGTCCCCTTGCCGGCCACGGCGAGGCTGTTCAGGAGCGAGGCACGGGCGTCCACGGCGGTCTCGGAGTCGAGCTTGACGGCGAGGAAGTGCCGTACGTCGGCGTCGGAGCCCGCCAGAGCGGTCGCCGCGGCGGCGCGTACGGCGGGCCCGCCCAGCACCCACGCCTTGACGACCTTCGCCCGGTCGGTGTCGGGCAGCGTGAAGGGGTCGGCCTCCGGGAGAGGCGTGTCGGCCCAGGCGGCCGTGGGGTTGAGCACGAGGCTGGAGGTGGTCACGACGGCCGCGGTGGCCGCGAGGGCGCCGAGAATACGCCGCCTGCTCCAATAAATGGTGTCCAAAACGGTCCTTCGCTTTCGGCATGGCTTCGCCGCGAGGGAATGCGGAACGGCCGCGGCGCAAGGGAGAGGCGCGCGGGAATCGGCCGGACCATGCATTGCCTGAGGCGAGGTCCGGGAGTCGCGCCGCCCTGACCCTACGCTGAACGGTCGACTTTGACCATACGGTAGATGATTGACAATCAACCAGAGTTTATTCGAGCCACTTGGATGGATCGATGTGAGCCACCGAGCCGGGTGTGAAGCGGTCCAAATCCCCCTTGAACCGCACCAGATGGCTGGCCGTTGCCGTCTCGTCGTGTGACCTGAGGCACTCGAATTCTGACGACATGGAGGGCGCCGGGCTTCGAAGAATGCCGGGGGCGGGTCGGAAGAGCGGCCGTGAAAGACGCACTGGACCGGACCATTCATTCATGGAAGGATGGACGGACCGATTTTTT
This sequence comes from Streptomyces sp. NPDC097619, assembly GCF_040302735.1. Classification (NCBI taxonomy): domain Bacteria; kingdom Bacillati; phylum Actinomycetota; class Actinomycetes; order Kitasatosporales; family Streptomycetaceae; genus Streptomyces; species Streptomyces sp. NPDC097619. Next base: position 12,984 of record NZ_JBEOSD010000140.1, read on the forward strand.
CGAGGACTTGATTTCCGCACGGGTTCCGGGGTTAGATCCAGCCCGGAAGTCGGGGGCTTCCGGGAAGAGTTCGTGCGCCCTTCTGCTGCCACTCTTTCCCGGTGGATCACCGCCTTCGCATCCGCAGGGGAACTTCCGGGGCGTCACCGGAACCAAAGCACCGAAGAACCGAAGACTGGGGTAGGGATGAAGGCACACAGGAAGCTCGTCCGCGTGATGGCGGCCGCCACGGCGGCCGGAGCGTTGGCATGGTTCGCCGCGACGGGTGTGGGCGCCCCGGCGACGGACGCGGCCACGGCCGACAGCGTCGCGATGCAGCGGATCGCGGAGGAGGGCCCCGGTTACGCCATCGAGGACTTCGGCTACCCGAACGCCGACAAGATCCTCACGGAGCAGAACATCACCCTCAAGCGCGGCTCCGGCCACATCCTCCTCGCGGACTGCGCGAGCGCGGCCAACCTGCTGGAGGTCTGGTCCCGCTCGAAGGAGAAGATCTGCTTCCGCGTCACCGGCGCCGGCTACCTGACCCTCGAGATCCCCTCGGTCTTCGTGATCAAGGGCAACGACTACGCCGCCCGGGTCGACATGAAGGTCGGTGCGGAGGAGAAGTCCTGGGACATCACCAAGAACTCCTGGACCGCGGTGGGCGAGAGCGCCGACGAGCAGGGCCGTGACTTCATGCTCATGGAGATCCGGACCTCCAAGTAGTGCTCCTCGTGGCCCGTCGGGGGTGCGCCGCACCGCCGACGGCCGGCTCCGACCCGCCCACGGTCGGCGCCACCACCCGAACCACTCCTCCACGCACCCCTTTCACCGAAGGAAGAATCATGCGCGTACCCCGTCCGCGTCCGGCCCGGACCCTCGGTCTGCTGTCCGCCACCGCCGTCGTCGCCGGTCTGGTCACGTCGGCTCCCGCCGTCGCCCTGACCGGTCCCGAGGCGCCGGACGAGTTCAAGAACAAGGCCGTGGTGAAGTTGGTCGTCGGCGACGAGACCAACTCCCGCGGCTGCACGGGGGCGCTGCTCGACGACAACTGGATCATCACGGCCGCCAGTTGCTTCGCGGACACCCCCGGCACCGCGGTCCCCGCGGGCAAGCCGGCGCTGAAGTCCCTCGTCACCCTGGCCGACGGCAAGGTACTGGAGATCGTCGAGCTCGTGCCCCGCGCCGACCGCGACCTGGCCCTGGGCCGTCTTTCGGGCTCCTCCACGGGCCTGCCGTGGGCCAGGATCGCCCAGGACGCCCCCGCGGGCGGTAACGACCTCACCGCGGCGGGGTTCGGGCGCACGAAGACCGAGTGGGTGCCCGACAAGCTCCACACCGGCACGTTCACGACCAACACCGTCGCCGCCACCACGCTCGCCGTCACGGGCAAGGGCACCGACGCCATCTGCAAGGGCGACACCGGCGGTCCGCTGTTCAACGCCGCCGGCCTCCTCGTGGGTGTGAACAGCCGTTCCTGGCAGGGCGGCTGCTACGCCGCGCCCGCCGGCGAGACCCGTACCGGCGCCGTCTCCGCCCGGGCCGACGACCTGCGTTCCTGGGCCGCCGAGGTGCGCTCGTCCACCTTCGGCTGGAAGTCGGAGGCCGTCGTCCAGGCGGGCACCACCCTGTACCAGGGGATCCGCCTGGCCGACAACTCGTGGACCGGCTTCACCGACGTCCAGTCCAAGGCCGGGAACATCGGCGGCATCCGCAGTGCGACCGTCGCGGGCATCAACGCCGACACCCACGTGGTGGCCCTCGGAACCAACGGCCGCATCTACCACACCGTCCGCAACCCGGACGGCACCTGGAAGCCCTTCGGTGACGTCTTCGGTGTGGCCGGGACCCTCACGGACGTCACCCAGGTCTCCGCGGTCTCCACCGGCTCCGAGATGCAGCTCGTCGCGGTGGCCGGCGGCAAGGTCTTCCACACCGTGCGCCGGGCCGACGGTTCCTGGGCGCCCTTCGGCGACGTCGCCTCCGTCAGCAGCCCCATCAGCGGCGTGACCTCCATCGCCACCGCGAACACCGCCGGCCGGCTCCAGGTGATCGCCGTCACCGGAGGCAAGGCCTTCCACACGCTGCGCACCACCGCGGGCCACTGGTCGGTGTGGGGCGACCTGGCTCAGGCCATCGGATCCACCGGGCCGATCGCCTCCTTGGCCATGGCCGGTCAGGCCACCAACGCGCACGTCGTCTTCGCCACCGACAACGGAACGCGCCAGTACCACGTCGCCCGTCTGGAAAGCGGCTCCTGGACCCAGCTCCGGGAACTGACCGCCCACCTCGGCAACATCACGGTGAAGTCCGTGGCGGCGGGCGGCATGGAGCACGACGTCCACTTCGCCTTCACCACCGGCGACAACCGGATCGTCGAGACCACCCGCAACACCGCGGGCTCGATGTTCACCCGGCCGGTCACGGTCCCCACCCTCCAGGGCACCCCGACCGCACCCCTCGGTGGCATCGCTCTCGCCGCCACGCTCTGACCCCGGATCGACCCACGCGCCCGACCGTCGGACCCTTCACCGGGCCCGACGGTCGGGCAGTGGCGTCGCCGCGCACGGCCATGCCCCCGCGCACCGCCGTGCCCCCGAGCGCGCTCTCCCGGAGGCGTCGCCACAGGGACACAGGTCGTCCCGGGTGGCCGAATCGCCGCGCATATTGCCCCGCTGAAAAAGTGCCGCATACCGGTGTGCCTTGGGCCACATCGGGCGGTGTATGCCTGGCCATGACCTCCGGAATCCCTGCAATTCAGGGCCGACTCCGCTCCCGCACACCGAACGGAATAGGCCATTCCTACCGATCGGTATGCGCCCTGGCCGCACCGCAAGCGCCCTTTCGGCCACTTGGTGACGTCATTTCGTCCCCTACTCCGTCACCTCCCTGCTCCGGCGGGAAGGAGCCTCATATTCCACTTTGACGCCCTTGTGGTGATCTTCAAGACTGCCGCCCGACCAGCCGCTCCCGGGGGGAACCGGAAGCGGCACGAGCAGGGGGAAACCGAAAAGGCATGAAGAAGAGCCACCAGAGCTCCGCCCGCAGAGGCAGGGCCATGACGCGCGGGCTCGTGACCGCGACCGCGCTGGCCGCCGTGACGGGCGTCGCCGCACCACTGATCGTGGTGGCCACACCGACCGGCGCCGTGGCCGCGGCCGCCGGCATCGGGACGGACGACAAGCAGCGCGTGGACGCCGCCGCCGTGGTGCGCCTGGACCCGTCTCCGGACGTACTGCTCCTCAGCGACCACGACTTCGTCTTCGCGCTGTGGCAGAAGGCCCGCGACGGCGGAGCGACGTTCGAATCGGTGCGCCTCGCCGCCGAGACCGCGATGGCGAGCCGGCGGGACGCCGACCACGTCGCGTTCATCGTCACCGGCATCCACACCGCGTACGCCGTGGACAAGCAGCGGGAGAAGGACAAGGCGGACGCCGCCCGGGCCGCCCGCCTGGCGAAGGCACAGGTCCTCATCGTCGTCGGGATCCCGTCGACCCCGGACCTGCTGGACCTCGGCGACGACAACTTCATCCGCGCCGTCATGCGGCACGCCGCCTCGGGCCCCGAGGTCCGCGCGGCCGCCGCCAAGGCCCTCGCCGAGGACGCGCCGGCCTGGCACGCCTTCATCATCAGCGGAGCCCGCGACGCCCACCAGCGCGACGTGGACCGCGAGCTGAGGGAACTCGCGGAGAAGGACGCCGCCGAGGCCGCCCGCCGCAAGGAGCTCGCGGCGCGGACCAACGCCGCCGCGCTCTTCCGCATCACCCCGTCCGCGGCGATGCTCGCCCTCGCCGACGACAACTTCATCCGCGAACTGCTGCGCATCGCGCCCGCCGACACGCAGTCGAGCGAGCTGTACGCGGCCGGCCGGCGCGCGGTCCTCAGCTCGGACCCGGCGGTGTGGAAGGCCTACCTCCACACCGGCGCCGAGGCCGCGTACAAGCAGGACGACGAGGCGCGCCGCAAGAAGATCGCGGAGGCCGACCGCCTGCTCGCGCTCCAGGTCCAGGCGGCCGCGGAGAAGACCGGCGTACACCCGAACCTCGTCGCGGAGGCGAAGAAGGCCCTCGCCGGCACGGACGAGGACGTCGCGGAGTTCCTCAAGGAGGCCAACCAGTACCGGGCCAAGCGCCAGACCCTGGCCCCGGCGGCCGGACACCCCGGTTTCGTGGTCCGCCAGTCCTCCACCGACGAGGGCGAGGTCTTCCTCGCGCCGGTGTCCGCGACCTCACCCCAGGCGGACCGCGAGGACGCGACCTGGGTCGTCGTCCCCGGCCTCGGCGGCGAAGCGGGCTGCTACTCCTTCGAGTCGTCGCGCAAGCCCGGCCACTACCTGGCCCAGCACGAGCTGCGGGTCCGGATGACGGCGAGCGACGACAGCGCGCAGTTCCGCAAGGACGCCACCTGGTGCGCGAAGCCCGGCCTGTCCGGTTCGGGCACCTCCTTCGAATCGGCGGCACAGCCCGGACGCTTCCTGCGGCAGCACTGGGGCGACCTCTTCGCAGGCGCCGCGTCGGGCGGCTCGAACCGCTTCGACACGGCGACGGACTTCGGCCAGGACGCCTCCTGGAAGATCTCGGACCCCCTCGCCCGCTGACCGCGCGGCCCCACCACCCCGCCGCCTGATTCCTTCCGAACGAAGAAGAACGGAACTCCCCATGTCCCGGATCCTGCGATCCGCCCTGGCCATCGGCACCGGCACCGCCGCCCTCGCGGCCGGACTCCTCCTCGCCGCACCCCAGCACACCCCGCAGAGCACCACCGAAGCCTCCCCGCGCATCGGGACCGCCGCCGCCGGCACCCCGACCGCCCTGCAGATCAAGGCCCGGCACAGCGGCCAGTGCCTCACGATCCCCAAGGCTTCCCTGCGCAACAGCGTCGGCCTCGTGCAGTCCCCGTGCACCGCCACCGCCCCGAACCAGCGGATCCAGCTGGTCCCCACCGGCGCCGGCACCTTCGAGCTCCGCTTCGAGCACTCCGGCAAGTGCCTGGACGTACAGGGCTGGGGCACCACCTCCGGCACGAGCGCGCAGCAGTTCTGGTGCCTGAGCGGGCAGCCGAACCAGCAGTGGCGCCTGATCCTGACCGACATCGAGAACGACTTCTACGAGCTGGTCCCGGCCCACCTCCCGACGACCGGCAAGCTCTGCCTCGACGTCACCACCTCCAGCCAGGACGACGGCGCCGCCGTCCGCCTGTGGACCTGCAACGGCACGGCGGCCCAGCAGTGGCGCATCGCCCCGCTCGCCATCGCCTGACACCCCCTGACACGAGAGGAAACGGAACCCACATGTTCAAGATCTCCCGGGCCGCCCTTGCCCTCGGGGCCACCGCCGCCGTGCTCGCCGGCACCGCGACCGCCGTCCAGGCCAGCGGCGGCGACACCCCCGGCCCGACCGCCACCCGTACCCCCGCCGGCGCGGCCGCCCGAGCCGCCGGCGCCGCCCTGGCCGCCGAGAACCGCGCCGCCATGCCCCAGACCGTCATCCGGCTCGTCTCCGCCGCCAGTCAGAAGTGCCTCGACGTCGAGGGCGCCTGGGGCGCGGACGGCGTCCGGATCCAGCAGTTCACCTGCCACGACGGCGACGCCCAGAAGTGGGCCGCCGTCGCCGCCCCCGAAGGCGGCTTCGAACTGCGCTCCGTCACGAGCGGCAAGTGCCTCGAAGTGCAGTCCGAGAGCACCCAGGAACGCGCCGTCATCGACCAGTGGACCTGCGGCCGCGGCGCCCACCAGCGCTGGCAGCTGAACCTCGTCGACCACGTCCGCAAGCTGTACGAGGTGCAGCCGATGAACGCCCCCGGCATGTGCCTCGACGTCCCCGGCAGCGCCAAGGAGGACAGCGTCAAGACCCAGCTGTGGACCTGCAACCGCAGTGACGCCCAGCTGTGGAAGGTCGAGAAGGTCAAGTGAGCCGACTCCGCCGGGGTGCGCGACCGCACCCCGGCGGAGCCGCGCCCGCCCGCTCCGACCAGGACGACGAGGCCCGCCCACCCCGTGGCACCGGCGCCGCCTCCGCCGTTCCCGGCGTCGGCCGGGACGCCGCAGGTACCCTGCCGGGATGACCGCGACTCTCGAGGAAGCCGTCCGCGCCCGGCTGAGGGCACCCCACATCTGGTACGTCGGCACCGTGTTCGCTGATGGAGCACCCCAGGTCAGCCCGATGTGGGTGGACCTGGAAGGAGAGAGGGAGCTCACCTTCAACACCTCGGTGGGCCGGGTGAAGGAGGAGAACCTCCGCCGCGACCCCCGCGTCTACCTCTCGCAGGCCGACACCACCGACCCCTACGACCGCGTACAGATCAGCGGCGTGGTGACCCGTTTCATCGAGGGCCGGGAAGCCCACGACCGGATGGACCGCATGGCACGCAAGTACCTGGGCGCCGACTACCCGTGGACGATGCCGGGAGAGCGCCGCGTCGCGGTGATCGTCAGCCCGCTCAAGGTGCGCCACATCATCGGCGTGGAACGCTTCCGCCCCGGAGGCCCCACACCCGCCCCCTGACCGCCCTCGCGGTCGGGCACCTGGGCCGCAGCGTGGCCGAAGCGGCCGGAGCGGGCGGGGCGGGCGTGACCACCGATGGGCGGTGTGGTGCGCGTCACACGAGTGTGCGGCGTGGTACCGGATACGAGAGGACAGTTCCGGCCATGATCGCGAGAGGTGTCACCCGTGTCCCAGGAGAAACCCACAGCGGAGCAGAAGCTCCGCTTGCCCGTGGAGGCCGCGCTGCCCGGCCGCCACCCCCATGAGGACAAGGCCCCCGTCACCGACCAGGTGGTCTTCGGCGTGACGGCCGTGCTCACCCTGGGCTTCGTCATCTGGGGCGTCACGGCCACCGAATCGCTGGAGAACGTTTCGGACACCCTGCTGAACGGTCTGATGCACAACGGCGGCTGGGCGTTCGTGCTGGCGGCCTCCGGCTTCGTCGTCTTCGCGATCTGGCTCGCCATCAGCCGGTACGGACGGATCCAGCTGGGCCAGGAGCACGAGAAGCCGGAGTTCAGCACCGTCTCCTGGATCGCCATGATGTTCAGCGCCGGCATGGGCATCGGCCTGATGTTCTACGGCGTGAGCGAACCCCTCGCGCACTACAGCGACCCGCCGCCGGGCACCGCGCCCGTCGACTCCGCGGACGCCATGCAGACGGCGCTCGCCACCACCCTCTTCCACTGGACCCTGCACCCGTGGGCCATCTACGCGGTCGTCGGCCTGGCCATCGCCTACAGCACCTTCCGCCGGCGCCGGCGCCAGACGATCAGCGCCGTCTTCGTCCCGCTCCTCGGCAAGGAGCGTGCCGAGGGAGCGCCGGGACGCGTCATCGACATCCTGGCGATCTTCGCCACCCTCTTCGGCTCCGCGACCTCCCTGGGCCTGGGCGCGCTCCAGATCGGCAGCGGCATGCAGGAGGTCGGGTGGCTGACGAAGGCCGGGACCGGACTGCTCGTCGCCGTCATCGCCGTCCTGACCGTCTGCTTCGTCTTCTCCGCGGTCTCGGGCGTGGAGAAGGGCATCCAGTGGCTGTCCAACACCAACATGGTGCTGGCGGTCGTCCTCGCCCTCTTCGTGTTCGTCGCCGGACCCACCATCCTGGTCCTCGACCTGATCCCCACCTCCCTCTCCGCGTACCTCGACGAACTGCCCCAGCTGATGGGCCGTACCGAGGCGTCCCCCGGCGGCGGTGACGTCGCCGACTGGCTGAGCAGTTGGACGGTCTTCTACTGGGCCTGGTGGATCTCGTGGACGCCGTTCGTCGGCATGTTCATCGCCCGGATCAGCCGGGGGCGCACCATCCGCCAGTTCATCGGCGGCGTCATCCTGGTCCCCAGCACCGTGAGCCTGGTCTGGTTCGCCATCTTCGGCGGCACCGCGATGCGGTTGAAGCAGCAGGGCAGCCTCGGTGACGCGACCACCCCCGAGGCGCAGCTCTTCGGTGTGCTCCAGGAGTTCCCCCTCGCGGGCGTGATGAGCCTGCTCGTGATGATCCTGGTCGGCATCTTCTTCGTGTCCGGTGCGGACGCGGCCTCGATCGTCATGGGCACCCTGTCCCAGAAGGGCACCTTCGAACCGTCCCGGCTCGTCGTCGTCTTCTGGGGAGTGGTCACCGGTGGCGTCGCCGCCGTGATGCTGCTGGTCGGCGAGGGCAAGGGCGACGCCCTCGCGGGCCTCCAGCACCTGACGATCCTCGTCGCGGCCCCGTTCGTCCTGGTGATGATCGGCATGTGCTGGGCCCTGATGCGCGACCTGCGCCGGGACCCGCTGATCGTGCGCGGCGAACTCGCCGAGGAGGTGGTGGAGGAGGCCGTGATCGCCGGCCACGACCGGTACGACGAGGGCTTCGAGATCCGCATCGGCCCGACGCGCCCCACCGACCGCGGCCCCGTCCCCACCGATCCGAAGGACCCCGAGGACCGGAATCCGCCCTCGACCTCCTGAGCACCAGCGGCGTGTACGAAGGCCCGGGGGCCACCACGATCGTCGTGGTGGCCCCCGGGCCTTCGCGCACCGTGCGCCGCCCCGGTCAGAAGGGGCCGCCGAGGGGGCCGGCGACGCCGTAATAGGTGCCGAGGTCGTTGCGGTAGTCGGGGTCGCCGAGGTGCTTGTCGCGGTGGAACTCGGGGGCGTCCTTGATCTGGTCCTTGGTCCGGTCGACGTAGATCTTCTGCTCCGTCTCGTCGATGCGGATGACGGTGCTCGCGGGGAGGAGGACCTCCTTGCCGAAGATCCAGACGCCGGTGTCGACCACGATGTAGGAGTCCTCGACCTCGTCGGAGTGCTTGTCGACCTTGCCGATGCTTCCGTCGGTCGCCTCGACCTTGTAACCGGTCAGGTCCGTGGACGCGACCCGGTGGGTGGTCTGCTGGTAGCTCCACATGTTCTCGGTCATGGCGAAGAACTCCTTCGGATGAGGGGTCGGTGAATCACCTGACCCGTCCGTGCTTTCATATCTTCTCGAAAGATCCGGTGCCCGGCTTTCCCCGTTCCATTCACGATGCATTCCGTCTCTTTTCCGCTGGACCGAATCGGTCGGAGCGGACACGGAAAAGGGTGGTGGCCGGACCCGTGATACGGGTCCGGCC
>NZ_JBEOSD010000141.1:0-21680 GCF_040302735.1 Streptomyces sp. NPDC097619
GGTGACAGTTGGTCTCCTGCACCGCCGTGCCCGTGGAGGCCCGCACGTGGGCGAAGAACAGGCGCGGCGCCGGGGCGGTCGGGTCGGATCGCGTCCCGCCGGTCGGTCGGTCGGTCGTCAGAGCCAGCCTCGGAGGGCGGCCCGGGCGCCCGCCTGGAAGCGGGTGGTGGCGCCCAGTTCACCGAGGAGCGCGTTGATCCGGCGGCGGGCGGTGTGGACGTGGACGCCGAGCTGGCGGGCGATGGCCTCGTCCTTGAGGCCGCCCGCCATCAGGCCGAGCAGGGCCCGGCGGCGCTCGGAGTCCGGTTCCGCGCCGCCCTCCGGTCCGCCGAAGGGCAGCGCCCCCTGCCAGACCGCCTCGAACAGCCCCACCATCGCCGGGGCCAGCAGCCCTTCCGAGACCTGTAGCGCCGAACTGGTCGGGTCCGCCTCCCCGGTGGGCGGCAGCAGCGCGGTCCGGCCGTCCACCACGAGGAGCTTGGTGGGGACGTGGGCGGCGGCCCGGATCCGTACCCCCGAGGCCATCAGCGGGGCCAGGACCTCCCAACGGCCCGGCCGGTCCAGGGCCTCCTCGCCCACGACGATGCGCACCGCGACCCCGCGCGCGAGGAGGCCGTCGAGTCCGTGGCCGGGCAGGTACTCCTCGGGGCGGGCCGGCATGGCGTACGGCGGACGGTCGAGGAAGGCCACCTCGTGGCGGGCCCCCGCGAGCAGCTCGGCCACCCGGTCCACGATCCGCTGCCGCCCGGCGACGGTCTCCCAGCCCGCCCCGTCGGAACGTCCCGCGGCGCCGTCCGGGGTCAGCCGGACGGCTATCTCGTCCGCGGCCAGTCGGATCCGCTCCAACTCGGCCGCACGTCGGTGCAGTTCGGCCGTGCGGCGATGGGCCAGGGCGCGGATGGCGGGCCCGGCGGGCACCGGCCGGGGCAGCGTTCCCCCCGGACCACCGCTCCCGCCCGATCCCCCCGGTCCGGAAGCCGCCGCGGCCGGATCCCCCGCCTCCGCCACCGCCGGCTCCGGGGCCGAAGGGTCGGCGGCCGAAGGATCGGCGGCCGAAGGATCGGCGGCCGAAGGGTCGGGGGCCGCCCCCGGCAGGCTCCCCGGGAGGTCCCCCGTCACGAACCCGTGCTCGTGCAGCACGGCCAGCACCCTGTCGAACTCCTGCCTCCGCATGCCCAGTCCGGCGCTCAGCCGGTCGGGCCCTTCTTCCCGGCGCAGGGACAGCGCGCGGTAGACCCGCTCCGCGTCCGGCCCCAGACCGAGTTCCCCCAATGTGGTCTTCGTGGTCATGGGTGGATTCTCAAGCTCCGCGCATTCTGTCCACAAGTGTGCTTCCACAGTTGTGACCAGCACTTATTCCTTGATCCACAGCTTCGCAACACGTTGCATGGCGGTTCCGGAACCCCGGAGACATCCGGAGGGACCCGGACGGAACCGGCGCGCCCCGACCGCGCCCGACACCGTCCGGCCGCACCACGCGGCGCGCACCGGCGCGCCCAGGGAGGGAACCCGATCGTGAGCAGGTCCAGGTCCAGGTCCAGGTCCGAGTCCGGACCCAGGTCGCAGTCAAGGGCGGGGTCCGGTACGTCCGGCACGAGCGCCCGGATATCCGGAGCCGCCGCGCTCCTCGGCGCGGCGGCGCTCCTGGCCGGTGTGCTGCCGGCCACCGCGCACGCCGAACCGGCCCCGCCCGCCGCGGAGGTGGTGCCCGGTGAGGGCACCGCGACCCCGTCGCTGGTGGCGGGTCTGGCCGAGCCGGCGCGCGCCGCCGGCAGCCCGGCGGAGGCCGCGGTCGGGCACCTCGCCGACCGGAAGGGCCGGTACGCCATCGCGGACCCGCGGCGGGACCTGACGGCGGCCGACACCCTCACGGAGGGGGCGGAGGAGACGGTCCGGTTCCGGCAGAAGCACCGCGGGGTGCCGGTCTTCGGCGCCCAGTACGTGGTGCGGATGGAGCACCGGGACGGCCGACGCGTGGTCACCGGCACCTCCGGGCGGTACTTCACCGGCCTGACCGTGGACACCCGGGCCGCCGTGACCGGGACCCGCGCCCGGGAGCGCGCCTTGGCGGCGGTCCGGGAGGAGCTGTCCCGGCAGAAGCTGGCGCCGGCCCGTACCGCGGCGAAGCCCGGCGCGCCCGCCGCCCGCACGAAGGGCACGGCGCGGCCCCTGACCGCCCGGCTGTCCGCCGCCGGTCACGGTCTCGTGGTGCTGCCCCGGGGCGCGGGCGTCCTGGCCCACCACGTGACGGTCACGGGGGCCGACCCGGCGACCGGCGGCCCGGTGAAGCGGGAGGTGTACGTCGACGCGCGGACCGGATTCCCGGTGCTGTCGTACTCCTCGATCCAGGAGTTCGGCCCCGTCCGGACCACGGCCGCCGGCCCGACCTCGGCCACGCCCGGCACCGTCGGCGCCGTCACCGTCGGGGCCGTGACCGCCGCCGGCGGCAAGGCTCCGGTCACGGCCGGCTCGGGGGTCCGGCTGAACGGCGCGAAGGTGCCCCTCAGCCTGTACCGCGACAAGACCGGGTACACCCTCAGCGACTACGGCCGCACCTGGTCCACCAGCAAGAACCCGCTGACCACGTACGACGCCACCGGCAAGCGCGTGGACGAGGTGGCGGGCACCTGGCCGTCCGGGATCGCGCCCGTGGCCTCCGCCACGAAGAAGTTCGGCAAGGCCGCCACCGAGTCCGGGGCCGTCGACGCCCACTGGGCCGCCGGGCAGGTCTACGACTACTTCGCGGCGAAGCACGGCCGGGACAGCCTCGACGGCCGCGGCGGCGCCATCAACTCCCTGGTGGGCGTGCGCGACCAGTACGGCCTGCCGTACGTCAACGCCTTCTGGGACGGCACCAAGATGGTGTACGGCACCGGGGACGAGGAGTACAAGCCGCTCTCCGCCGACCTGGACGTCGTCGGCCACGAGATGACCCACGGCATCGTGGAGCACACCGCGGGCCTCGTCTACACGGGCCAGTCGGGGGCGCTGAACGAGGCCGTGGCCGACTACTTCGGCAACGCCATCGACGTGACCGCCTCCGGCACCCCGATGGGCGACCCGGACGCGGGCCTGCTGGGCGAGGACCTGTGCCGCACCCAGTCGCCCCGGGAATGCGCCCTGCGCGACCTCAACGACGGCCGCACCACCGCGAAGGACTTCCTCGGGGCCACCTTCGGCACCGACAACGGCGGGGTGCACCTCAACTCGACCATCTTCTCCGGGGCCCTGTGGGACATCCGCGAGGACCTGGGCGCCAAGCTCGCCGACCGCATCGTGTACCGGGCGCTGACCCGCTACCTGACCCCGCTGGACGGCTTCACCCAGGGCCGGGCGGCGGTGCTCGCCGCGGCTCGCGACCTGAAGGCGGACGCCGGTCAGCGCAAGGCCGTGAAGCGGGCCTTCGACGCGCACGGCATCGTCCCGGGCTGGGAGAAGGCCCTCGGCGTGGACTCCGACAAGCTGCTGGGCGACGTCAACACCACCCGCACCCAGCCGGGCGCGGGCGGCGGCTGGTGGGCTTCCTCCTCCTCGGACGAGTCGGGCGAGGAGGCGTACTCGGTGTACGCCGGCCGCACCGACGGCAAGGGCGGCGCGAAGCGGATCAGCCCCAACGACGGCCGCGCGCACGTGTACCCGGACACCGACGGCAAGACCGTGGTGTGGGCGGCGTACGGGTCGGACTCCGTCTCGGTGCTGTCGCGGCCGTTGGCCGGCGGCCCGGTGCGGACGGTGTGGACGCAGCCCGCGACCATCGGCAACGTGCGGGTCTCCGGCGGGGTGATCGCCTTCCAGGAGGTGTCGCCGCGCGGTCAGCAGCGGGTCGGGTACCTGCGCCCCGGTGACCGCGAGCCGGTGTACGTGGACGGCGGCAGCTACGAGGTGTTCACCGCGATGCCGACCCTGAACGGCTCCAAGCTCGGCTACGCGAAGCTGTACACGGACGCCGACGGCTTCCAGCAGATCAGCGTGGAGGTCGCCGACGTGCGGACCGGCCGCAAGGTCCTCGTCCCGCCGAAGGGCGGCTACAACGGCCTGGCCTCCCCGGTGGTGACGGGCCAGCACGTGTACTGGCTGGTGGACGACATCCCGGACGACAACCGGATGCTGCTGCGCCGCGCCGACCTCGACGGCACGCGCGTGACGGACCTGATCGGCGAGCAGGACCCGTCCGCGCACTTCTGGAACCTGGACGCCACGGACTCCGTGGTCAGCCTCCAGTACTGGAAGCCGGACTTCGGCCCGCAGACCGGTCCGGCCTGGTCCAACGACAAGCTCCCGAAGGTCGTGCAGACCGACGCGGACGGCCGGAACCTCCAGCGGATCTCCTGCAACCGCGGTGAACAGCTGGGCCTGGCCGCCGACACCGGCCGCCGCACCGTGTGGCTGGACGGCACCACCGGTCACACCGACCTGGTGACCCGGGCCCGCCCGGCGGGCCGCTGCTGACACCGTCGCACCCCCCGGGGCTCCCGCCCCGAAGGTCCGAAGGCCCTCCGTCGTGACGGCCCTTCGTCGTGACGGCCCGTCGTCCGCGCACTCCGCACGGGCGGCGGGCCGCGACGTTCCGCGAGTCGAGTCAGGGTTCGCGGCGCATCGCCTTTCCACGAGCAGGATCTAATTCGGATGTGCGTACGGCGGCGGGTTGTTAGGTTCTCCGTGTGCCGAAGCTGAATCAGATCATCGCTGTCGAAAAGGGCGTCAAGTCGAAGGCCCTTCAGGAACTCACCCAGGCCCACCAGGACGTGCAGAAGCCCGCCCTCCTGGCCGGCATCTCCCGCACCTACCAGCCCAAGGACGAGGAGGGCGAGCAGCTGCCGCCCGAGTCCACCCGGGTGCAGGTCAAGGCCGAGGACGCCCTGCGGACCACCGCCGCGACCCTGACGCGGCTGTTCGACGTGACCGCGACGAAGGACTGGGCGAACCGGTCCGCGGTCGCCGACGTGGTGGTCGACGGCACGGTGCTGCTGCCCCAGGTGCCGGTCCCGTACCTGCTGTTCCTGGAGAAGCAGCTCACCGACCTGCACACCTTCGTGCGCAAACTGCCGGTGCTCGACGCCTCCGAGTCCTGGAACCTGGACCCGTCGACGGACTCGTGGAAGACGGACCCGGTGCGGACCATCCGCACCAAGAAGGTGCCGCGCAACCACGTGAAGGCCGAGGCCACGGAGAAGCACCCGGCCCAGGTCGAGGTGTACTACGAGGACGTGCCGGTCGGGTACTGGACCACGGTGAAGTTCTCCGGCGCGCTGCCCGCCCGGCGGGTCAACGAGCTCCTCGACCGGGTCGAGAAGCTCCAGCAGGCCGTCAAGTTCGCCCGTGAGGAGGCGAACAACACCGAGGTCACCGACCAGCGGATCGGGGACGCGGTCTTCGGCTACCTCTTCCGGTAGCCCCACACACGCCCCCCGTCGCGAGCGGGGGGTGCGCGATGAGCGCAAGCTGAAACTGAAATGTCGAAGCTGATCAAGGGGTGTCAGATGGGGGTTCGAATCCCTCCCCCCGCACCACGTGCGGGGGTGGCCCAAGCCCGGCAGAGGCGGCCCCGTGAATCTCAGATTCTCGCTCCAGTCTCAGTATTCGCCGCCGAACACCGGATCGACCGAGCGTGGGCGAACATCGACGGATAGGGGTTCAAGTCCCCTCGGCGCCTCTCTCGTGGCGCTGTAGTTCAAAGGCAGAACACGTCGATCTCAACATGATCCGCGGCTCTTAAACGCCGCCGGTGTGCGCAATTGGGTGGCAAACTGGAGCCCGGGAGCTGGACATGCTCCCGGGCTCCGTCACGTTCCGGGGTCCACCCCGGCACCCTCACGCGTGCGCGCTCCCGGCGTCCGGCGCGACCGGTGCGGCCGATGCGGCCCGCGTGGCCGGTCCCGACCGCCAGACCACCTCGCCGTCCTGCCGGTCCCCGGTGGGGACGAGTCCCGCGGCGGCGGCGACGGCCCCGGAGGCCGCGTGATCCGGACGGACGTGGGCGGCGACGGCGCCGATGCCATTCTCCCGGAGCCAGTCCACCAGCGCGCGGGCCGCCTCCGAGGCGATCCCGCGCCCCTGCCAGGCCGTGCCCACCACCCAGGCCACCTCGGCGGCGGGACCGCCGTCCGGGCCGCCCGCCACCGTGACCGTGGCCTGCACGGTGCCGGTCAGGCATCCCTCCTCCTCCAGTCGCACCACCCAGTTCCACCAGGACACCGCCGGATCGGGGGAGCCGGCCTCCCAGCGCGCGTACCGGGCCCGCAACTCCTCCGGGCTCTCCGGAGCGCCACCCGTGAACGCGTGCAGGGCCGGATCGGCCAGCACCCCGGCCATCTCGGCCGCGTGCCCGACCCGCAACGGCACCAGGCTCAACCGCCCGGTCCGGATCACCTCCGGGACGGGAAGGGCACCGTGACGGGGGTCGGAAGCGGCGGCGGTCACACATTCCTCCAGGTAGGGCGGCAGATCCGACAGAAAGCGTGCGATCACCTCGAACGCCCCACGAGTATGCGGGGCCGTCCGGGACACGCCCGTCGCGGGGGCGTCCGTGTGCGCCGTCCGGCCCCGGCGGGGCGCGGCGCTGCCGCCGCCGGGGCGGGCGGTTGCTAGTCAGGGGGCACCCGCGGGCCCGTACCGGCCGCCGCACCGCTTCCCGGGAGACACCGTGCCGCACCTCGCCTCCGGTCGACGGCTCCGCCGCCGCACCGGCCTGTCCGCCGCCGTCCTCACCGCCGCCGCGCTCGCCGCGCTGCTGCCCGCCGCGCAGGCGGCCGGAGCGGACCCCGCGCCCGGCCCGGGCCGTCCCGGTCACGACGGCGGCCTGCAGCGGCAGCTCGACCGGCTCGTCGCCCAGGAGGACGGCCCGCCCGGGGTGATCGCCGTGCTGACCCGCGGGGCCCGCGGCCAGGTGTACACGGCGGGCGTCGGCGACCTGGCCACCGGCCGGCCGCCGCGGCCCGACGACCACATGCGGGTGGCCAGCATCGCCAAGGCGTACAGCGGGGCCGTGGCCCTGAGCCTCGTGGACCGGGGGGCGCTCTCCCTCGACGACACCATCGGGGAGGTGCTGCCGGACCAGCCCGCCGACTGGCACGCGGTGACCCTGCGCCAGCTCCTCCAGCACACCAGCGGTCTGCCCGACTTCTCCGCCGACCCCGAGTTCCTGGCGATCCTCCAGGCGGACCCCCGGCACGTCTTCGACCCGCGCACCCTGCTCGACTACGTCGCGGACGAACCGCTCCTGTTCACGCCCGGCAGGCTGTACGAGTACTCCAACTCCGACAACATCGCCGTGGCCCTGATGGCCGAGGCCGCCACCGGCCGCCGCTACGAGGACCTGCTCCGGGAGCTGGTGTACCGGCCGCTCGGGCTCCGGGAGACCAGCCTCCCGCTCGGCTACCGGCTGCCGCGCCCGTACCTCCACGGCTACGACGTGACCCCGCCGGCCGCGCCCGAGGACGTCAGCGAGGCCATCGGCGCCTCCGGAGTGTGGGCCTCCGGTGGGATCGTCTCCACCCCCGACGAACTGGGCGCCTTCATCCGCGGGTACGGCGGCCCGGCCCTGCTGTCGAAGAAGACCCGCAAGGAACAGCTCACCTTCCGCCCCGGCGACTCCTCCGAGCCCGCCGGTCCGGGCACCAACGCCGCCGGGCTCGCCCTCTACCGCTACACCACCCGCTGCGGGGTGCTCTTCGGCCACACGGGCAACTTCCCCGGCTACACGCAGCTCGCGGCGACCACCCCCGACGGCAAGCGGTCCCTGACCTTCACCATCAACACCCAGACCAGCAAGGGCAACAAGCCCGCGCTGCTGGCCCGACTGCGCACCGTCCAGGAGAACTTCGCCTGCGCGCTGCTCAGGAACGACGGCTGACGGGACACCCCCGAGACGGGCGGAATCGGGAGGAGACGGGCGGAGGCGGGCGCTGGGGAGCTGACGGGCGGCCGGGGTGGGGCTGTCCCCCGGAAAGTCCCGGGTGCCGGCCCCCGGGACTTTCCGGGCCGCCGCCCGTACCGTCCGTGACGGGCCCGCCGTGCCGTCGAGGTGTCGGGCCCCGTCGTCCGGCTCCCGAACCGAAGGCCCGTCATGCCCGTTCCCCGCGAGGCGCCCCCGCTCCCCCACCGCGTACCGGTCCTCCGCGGCCGGATGCCGCGCGACGGGTGGCGGACGGTGGCGCCCGCCCTCGCCGTCGCGATCCTGCTGCCCGCGGTGTTCCTCGTACCGGCCGCGCTGCGCTCCGGCACCCTGGATCCGGCGCACCTCGCCGGGCCCTTCCGGTCCGGTTTCGCCGCCTACTGGGAGTCCGGGCGGCCGGAGTTCCCGGCCGGGCTGGAGGCCGTGGTGGCGCTCTGGTTCCGCTTCCACCTGGTCAAAGCGGGGGTGGCGGCGCTGCTGCTGGCCGCCGCGGTCGCCCTGACCCTCGCCTTCCGGCGGCGGGCCGGGCGAGCGGCCGCAGCCGGGGCGCGGGCTCGTCGCCCGGCCCTCGCGGGGGCCTGGGGCGCCGGGCTGGTCGCCGTCTTCGCCGGCCTGGTGCTCGTCGCCAACCTCCAGGGGGCCGCCGCCCCGTTCGCCTCCCTGTTGCCGGGCGTGACCGCCGGCGGGAGGGGGTCCGTCGCGGCCGACGCCGTGGCGGAGGCGCGGACCGCGCTCGCCGGCGGACCGGAGGCCCACTCCGCCGCGCCGCCCGCCCTCACGGCCATGCTGGACGGATTCGCCCGCTACCACGCCGTGCTCCTCGCCGCGGCGCTGGTCACGGCCCTCGTCCTGGCGGTGCTGACGGTCCGCTCCTGGCGCCGCCGTGCCGCGCGGGCCACGGACTCGGCGGGGACGGCCCGCCGCCGGGCCCGGCCGTCCTTCCTGCTCCCGGCCGGCGGGGTGGTCGTGGCCCTGGTCCTCGCGTACGCGAACCTGACCAACACCCTCGACCCGGCCCCCGGCCTGACGGGACTCCTCACCGGCGGCTGGTGAACCGCCGGGGACCGGGCCACGTGCGCGCGGCCGGGCCGGGGCGGTACCGAGCCAGGAGGCGTCGTACACGCTGTAGTCGCGGGGCGGGTCGAGGAGGCCGTGGAAGGCTTCGTACATGCGCGAATGCGGGCCCTCGATCCGCGGACCGGCGGGGAAGCGGTGTGCCGGAGGCCGGCGCGGTCGATGACGTGCCGGGTGATGTACTGCTCGGCGCTCTGGCCGGTGACCCGTTCCAGGAGCTGCCCGAGGAGCAGGTAGTTGGTGTTGGAGTAGACGCCGGTGGGGCCGCCCGGCTCGCCGGTGGGCGGGGCGGCGAGGCCCAGCGCGATCAGTTCGGCGGGACGGAAGCGCCGGAAGCGGTTCTCGTCCAGGCTCCGCGCGGACATGTCGGGCAGGGAGGGGAAGGCCCGCAGGGACGGGAAGGCGTGCACGAGGTAGTCGGCGATGCCGCTGGTGTGCCCGAGGAGCATGCGGACCGTGACGCGGCGGCCGCGTTCGCCGGGCACCAGGTCCGGCAGGTACCCGCCGATGGGGTCGTCCAGTCGGATGCGGCCGCGCTCGACCTGCTGCATCACCGCGGCCGCGGTGAAGGTCTTGGTCACGCTGCCGACCCGGTGCCGCAGGCCCGGGGTGACGGGGCGGCCGGTGACCGTGTCGGCGGTCCCGGCGGCGCCCCGCCAGGTCCGGCCGGAGGCCCGCACCTCGGCGAACACCCCCGGCATGCCGGCGCCGTGGACCTCGTCGAGGGCCGCCCGGAGCCGGCCGGGGTCGAGCGTCCCCGCCCGCTCCGCGCCGGCGGCCCCGGTCCCGCCGCCCCGGCCGCTCGTGCCGCCCGTCGTGGGCTCGTGCATGGGCCCGTTCGTGGGCTCGTTCGGGTTGCCGGCCGTGATCTCGGTCGTGATCACCGTCGTGCGGCCCGTCGGGTCGGGGCGTGCCGCCGTGCTGTCGGTGACTCCGATGGTGCCGGTGATGCTCAACGCGACCAGGCAGGCGCTGATCGCCGTGCGGATCCTCATGTCCTCGTCCGTCCCCTCCGTGCCGGCCGGGATGCCGACAGGAAGGATCCTGGGCCGGGGAAGGGTCTCCGATCAGCCGCCGACCGGCGGGGAATCCGTGACGGACGCGCGCCGTTCGGCGCGTCCGTCACGGTTCCGGGCCGTGTGCGGCAGGCCGGGCCACCGTGCCGGGATCCGTGCCCGGGGGCGGCGGTACGAGCGCCACCGCCGGGGGTTCGCCGTCGCCCCGGGCCCGGCCGCGCGGGCCGGGCCCCGGGGTGCGGGTGCCGGACGGATCCGTGCGGCAGCCCTCGTGCGGGCGGATCGGCCGCATACCGCCGGGGGAGGTTCGGCATGCGGCGGGACCCGCTCCGGAAGCCTCCACGGGGAGGAAGCCTCCGGTACTGGCGCTTGTGACCCGTCCCCGGGACCGCAAACGCCCGCGTCCGAAAATTCCTGAGAGCACGTCATGGCGAGCCGCGCATCGAGGGGTTGGGTCGGCGGGGCGGGACCGTGTCCGCCCGGAGGTGCGACGCACCGTTCGGAACGGTCGGCTCCGGCGTGCGGGACCCGCCGGCGGATCGCGGTCGAGCCCGCTGTCCACGGGGCGGGATTCCGGCCGGATCTCGCCACCCGGATGGCTCAGCAGGACCTAGAGTGTGCGCGTGAACGAGCAGCATCCCGAACTCATCGCCGGCCGCTACCAGCTCGTCGAGCGCATCGGACAGGGCGGTATGGGCCGGGTCTGGCGCGGCCTCGACCAGCAGCTCTTCGGGCGCGAGGTCGCCGTGAAGGAGATCGTCTTCCCGCCGGGGCTGGAGGAAGCGGACCGGGCGACGCTGTTGCGGCGGTTCACCGGAGAGGCCCGTGCGGCGGTCACTCTCAGCCACCCGGGGATCATCACCGTCCACGACGTCGTGGAACACCGGGGCGCCCCCGTCATCGTGATGGAGCTCGTCCGCGGTCAGTCCCTGGCGGCGGTCCTCCGCGAGCGGGGCAGGCTGCCGGTGCGGCGGGTGGCGGAGATCGGTGCGGCGATGCTCGACGCGCTGGCCGAGGCGCACCGGGCCCGGATCGTGCACCGGGACATCAAGCCGGACAACGTGCTCCTCACCCGGGACCGCGTGGTCCTCACGGACTTCGGGATCGCCCACCTCGCGGACGCCACCACCAAGCTGAGCCACAGCGGGAGCATCATCGGCACCCCGCAGTACATGGCCCCGGAGCAGTTGGACGGCAAGCGCCCCACCCCCGCGAACGACCTGTGGGCCCTGGGCGCCACCCTGTACCACGCCGTGGAGGGTCGGCCGCCCTTCGAGGCCGAGGGTCTGCACGCCCTCGCCGTCGCCGTGTTCACGCGGCCCCACCGGCCGCCGGAGCACGCCGGTCCGCTGGCTCCCGTGCTGGAGGCGCTGCTCGTCAAGGACCCGGCCGAGCGGGCGGACGCGGCCACGGCAGCCGACCTGCTGGCCGCCGTCCTGCGCGCCCCGTCGGACCCACGGACCCCGCCACCGCCCCGCACCACACCGACACCCCCCACCACGCCGGCACCCGCACCGACACCGATACCGACACCGACCCTCGCGGACCCGAGCCCGGAGCCGGAGATCGGGGAGGTGCCGGAGCCCGGGAACGTTCCGGAGCGCGCTCCGGAGGCGGGTGACGTCCCCACCCCCACCGAGGTGGTCCTCTCCCTCGGGGAGACGACCCCCGTCACCCCGGGCGGTCCGACCGGCGCCGACACGGCAGGCTCAGGACCCGGGTCGGGGTCGGGGTCAGGAAGCGGCTCGGGACGGCGGGCCCTCACCCGGCGTTCGCTGGTGCTGGGCGCGGCGCTGGCCACGCTCGGCGCCGGCTCGGCCCTGACCTGGATCCTCGACCAGGACGAGGACCCCGGCGGCTCGACCGGCGGCAAGGGGAGCGGCGGCGGCAGCGCCGCCGAAACCGCCGTGACCGTGGTGCTCGGGGTCGCCGCGCCGCTGACCGGTGGCCTGTCCGCGATGGGCCTCGGGGTCCGCAACTCCGCCGACCTGGCGGTGCGGACGGCCAACGAGAAGCGGTACGTCCCCGGGGTGCGCTTCGAGATCCGGGCCCTGGACGACGCGGCCGACCCGGCGAAGGGCGCCGCGAACGCCGCCGCGTTCGCGGCGGACCCGAAGCTGCTGGGCGTGGTGGGTCCGGTGACCTCCGGGGTGGCCAAGACCCTGCTGCCCGGTCTGTCCGGGGCGGGGATCGCGGACGTCTCCCCGTCCAACACCGATCCGGTGCTCACCCTCGGCCCCGACTGGGCGACGGGCACGCTCAGCCGTCCGTACGGCACGTACTTCCGGACGATGGCGCCGGACGTGGTCCAGGGTCCGTTCGCCGCCCGTCATCTGTACACGGAGGCGGGGAAGACCAAGGTGTACGTGATCGACGACGGCGGTGCGTACGGCACCGCCCTCGCCGCCGGCTTCACCACCGAGTTCGAGCGGCTCGGCGGGACCGTGGTCGGCGCCGAGCGCGTCGCGGCCGGGGCGCGGGAGTTCCCGGGGGTCGCCGGGAAGGTACGGGCCTCGGGTGCCGAAGCGGTCTGGTTCGGCGGGTACTACGACACCGCCGCGGCGCTCTCCGGGCAGTTGAAGGCGGGCGGGGCGCGGGTGCCGCTGATGGGCGGCGACGGCATTTTCGACGAACAGTTCCTGAGCGCCGGGCCCGAGGCCGACGGGGACCTCGCCCTCAACATCGGACTGCCCGCGGCCGACCAACCGGGCGGCCCGGACTTCCTGGCCCGGTACGAGAAGGCCGGGTACGCGGAGCCGGCCGGCTGGTACGGCCCGTACGCCTACGACGCCGCCTGGGCCCTGATCGAGGGGGTGAAGACCCTCGTGGCGGCCCACGGGGGCACCCTGCCGACGGACGCGCGCGCCGGACTGCCCGCGGCGGTCGGACGGTTGGCCTTCGACGGGGTGACGGGACACGTCTCCTTCGACCAACGGGGCGACGTCCGCAGCCGGCACGTGACGGTCCACCGCGTCGAATCGGGCCGCTGGACCACGGTCACGAGCGGCCCGGCCCCTTCCTGAGACCCGGGGCGGGGGCGTCGCTCCCGCCCCCGTCACCCTCTGAGGCCCCGTCGCCGTCGCCGTCCTCCACTTCGAGTGTGGACAGCGGTGCGGCGATGCTCTCCAGGGAGCGGCGTTCCGCGTCCACGCCCCAGAAGAAGGCGGTGACGCCGCCGGCGATCATCAGGAGGCCGCCGACCGCGTATCCGGCGAAGACCCGCCAGGGGTTCTGCCCTTCCCCGATGAGGGTGGCGAACAGCCAAGGTGCGACGACCCCGCCGAAGAGCATGGAGAGGGCGAAGAAGAAGGAGATGGCCTGGGCGCGCATCTCCAGCGGGAAGATCTCGCTGACGGTGAGGTACGCGGAGGAGGCGGCCGCGGAGGCCACGAAGAAGATCACGCACCAGAGCACGGTCTGGGTGACGGCCGTCAGCATCCCCTCGGCGAACAGCCAGCCCGTGACGAGCAGCAGGGTGCCGGAGAAGGAGTACGTGGCGCCGATCATGCGGCGGCGCCCCAGGGTGTCGAAGTACCGACCGAGCAGCAGCGGGCCGGCGAGGTTGCCGAGGGCGAAGGGGAAGATGAAGTAGGCGACGGTGCCGCCGCGGATGTCGTAGAACTCGGCGAGGATCAGCGCGTAGGTGAAGAAGATCGCGTTGTAGAGGAACGCCTGGGTCACCATCAGCATGAAGCCGAGGACGGACCGGCGGCGGTGGTCGCGGAAGAGGATCCGGGCGAGCTCGCGGTAGCTGACCTGGGGGCGCTGCCGGTAGGTGACGGCCTCGCTGTCGGGCACCGGGTCGAGGTGGACGCCCTCCTTCGTCACCTGCCGTTCGATGTCGTCCACGATCCGTTCGGCTTCCTCCGGTCTGCCGTGGGTGAGCAGCCAGCGGGGGCTCTCCGGGATGTTGCGGCGCAGCCCCCAGATCGAGAGGCCGATGAGGGGGCCGACGAGGAGGCCGAGCCGCCAGCCGAGGTCAACGGCGAACAACTCGGTGTTGAGGAAGGCGAGGTTGGCGGCGGCGCCGATCATCGCGCCGAGCCAGTAGGTGCTGTTGACGGCGAGGTCGGCGGCTCCGCGATGGCGGCTCGGGATGAGTTCGTCGATGGCGGAGTTGAGGGCCGCGTACTCGCCTCCGATGCCCATGCCGGCGATGAAGCGGGTGACGGCGAAGAAGGCGAAGTTCATCGACAGGGCGGTCAGTCCGTTGCCGACGAGGTAGACCGCGAGGGTCACGAGGAACAGGTTGCGGCGGCCGAGCCGGTCGGCGAGGCGGCCGAAGAACAGCGCGCCGACGACTTCGCCCAACAGGTAGATGCCGGCGGTCAGGCCGATCTGGGAGGAGGAGAAGCCGAGGGACTGGCCGTCCCGGAGGCGGTCGGCGATGGATCCGGCGATGGTGATCTCGATGCCGTCCAGCACCCAGGTGATGCCGAGGGCGATGACCACCTTCCAGTGGAACCGGCTCCACGGCAGTCGGTCCATCCGTTGCGGCACGGTGCTGCGCACCGGGCTCGGTCGCGCCTTCGTCCCCGTCACCGACTGGGCCGCCATGACAGACCTCCCTGTTCTCGCCACGGAGTGCGTGTGCCCGGCCGGGGGAACGGTATGCGCCGGCGCGGGCGGAGGGGGTGCGAGGGGGCGTCGGCCGGAGGGGCCGTCGGGTCGATCGGAAGGGGTCCTCGGGTCGGCCGGATCGGTCGGGTCGGCCGGGTCGGTCAGCGCGGGGGGTGTGCCGGGTGGTGTGGCCGCCGGGCGGTGTGCCGGCGGCCGGAGCCGTAGGCGGTGAGCATCCACAGGCCGGCGGCGACCCAGAGCAGGACGCGTCCGGGCGGTTCGAGCCCGCGCGTGCCGGTGTCGGCCGCGACGGACAGCAGGGTCACCGCCGTCATGCCCACCGGGAACACCGTGGCCCAGCGGCGTACGTCGTATCCGGGGCGGGGCCGCAGCAGTTCTCCGACGGACAGGACCACGACCCAGCACAGGTCGGCGACCAGCAGCACGAACACCGCGGCCCGCAGCGCCTGTTCCGCGCCGCCGGTCCACACGCCGGAGGTCATCAGCTTGGACGCGGCCAGGGCCGACAGGGCCAGCGCCCCGCCCGCGATCCACTGGTCGCCGGCGCCCCGCAGGACCTCGCGGACGTCGAAGCGGACCAGGGCGTCCGCGTACAGCAGCAGTCCCAGCAAGAAGGCGACGAGCGCCGTCCACGCGAGCCATGGGCCGGCCTTCGGGGCGAGGAGCGCCGCGAGCACGGTCAACGCCTGTCCGGCCACGGACACCAGGAACACCGCTCCCGGCCCGCGTCCGCGCAGGTGCCGGACCACGGCCACGAGCAGTCCCGGCCAGAGCAGCGCCCCGAGCACCAGCAGCGCCGCGGCGGGCACGGTCCAACCCTGGAGGGCGCACCGGACCCCGAGGACGGCCGTCGCGGCGACGGCGGTGAGGGCCGGCGGGGTGTCCGCGGCCGCCGTCCAACGGCGCCGGTCCCGCAGCAGGAGCGCCGTGAACCCGGCGGCCGACACCAGCCAGACGGCGGCGGTGAGGGCGAAGGCGACCGCCGACAGCAGCTCGCGGCCGACGAGGTGGAATCCCGTCGACAGGATGCCGGTGGCCATGACGGCGGCCCCGGCGGCGGGCGGCAGCGCCGCCCATCCCGGGTCGGGCGCCCCGGAGCGTGCCCTCTCCCCGCCCGTTCGTCGGTCGTCCGCCACTGGTCCCTCGCCGGTTCGTCCGTCGCCGGTTCCTCCGTCGTGGGTCGGTCCGTCGTCCGCCTGCCCGTCGCGCCCGTCCATGCCCCCATCGCAGCGCCCGGACGGCCCGGGGCGCCCGCTCGGCGCGCCCCGGGCCCCGGCCGGGGCCGCAACGGCCCCCGTTCGGAGGACGCGACCGCCCCGCCGGAGCGGGCGGGGCGGGCCGGGCGGCACTGCGGCCGGGGCGTCCGACGGCCCGGAAACGGGGAGGCCCGCGGCATGGGCGGCGCTCTAGGGTGACGGGATGACCCGACCTCACACTCCCCGCGGACCCGGCGGTCCGGCCGGTCCGCCGCCCCGGATGATCGTCCTCAACGGCGGTTCGAGCTCCGGGAAGTCCACGCTCGTGCGCCATCTCCAGGACCTGCTGCCCGATCCGTGGTTGGCCTCGGGCTGCGACGTCTTCGTGGACGCCCTGCCCGCCCGGCTGCGCGCCGACGACACCGAGGGCGACGGCACGGGCGACGCCCGCCCTGCGACCGACGCGGGCCACGCGGGCGACGGCGCGGGCATCGTGTTCGGGGAGGACGGCGGGGTGAGCGTCGGAGCGGAGTTCCTGGCCCTGGAGGCGGCCTGGCGGGCGGGGCTCGTGGCGACGGCCCGCGCCGGGGCGCGGATCGTCGTCGACGACGTGTTCCTCTCCGGGGCCGCCTCGCAGGACCGTTGGCGGACCGCCCTCGGTGACCTGCCGGTGCTGTGGGTCGGGGTGCGGTGCGCGGCGGACGTGGCCGAAGGACGCGAGCGGGCCCGCGGGGACCGGGTGTCGGGCATGGCGCGGCGGCAGGCGGAGTCCGTGCACGTCGGGGTGGAGTACGACCTGGAGGTGGACACCACGCGCACCGGTCCCCTGGAGTGCGCACGGATCGTGGCGGCCCGCGCGACGGGGCGCTGAGCCGGGCCCGCCGCCCGCCGGGACCCGCCGGCGACCCGGCTGCGGCTCCCGCCGACGGGGGTCCCCCGACCCGGCTCCCTTCGGACTCAGTCCGTCGTCTCCCGCCCCGTCGTCTCCTGTCCCGTCGTCGCCTGTCCCGTCTCCCCCGCCCGCTCCAGGACGCGCTTCAGATTGCGCAGGGTGGTGGCGATGTTGCGGCGCTGGAAGGCGGCGAAGGTGTGGCCGCGGGTGGCGATCCGGTCGAAGACCCCCGCCACGGCGTCGGGCCAGGCCCGACGGTCGTCGGTCCAGGTCTCGGTGACGCGGGTGCCCTCCGGGACCGGCTCGAAGCGGTACTCCCAGGTGGCGATGGGGCCTCGGATCCGGGGGCTGCGGACACCGATGGCGTGCACGCGGAAGCGGAAGAGGCGTCCCGGTTCGGCCGCGGTGACGGTGCAGCGGGTGGTCCAGCGGAAGGCGCCGCGCTTGTTGCGTCCGTCGAAGACCGTGCCCGTACGGATCTCTCCCGGGCCGCTCGTCACGGTGCCGCCGAGGTTCTCGGGGCTCCACTCGCCCATCCGGGCCGGGTCGGAGACGTGCCGGTAGACCTCCTCGGGCGGGACCCGGACGACGATGCTGTCGGACACCTCGAACGTGCGTGGCATGGTTCTCCCCTCTCGGCCGCCGACGCTACCCGGACCACACCACCCGGCGCTACCTTCCGGTAACTTCCGGCCCTCCGCCGACCCGCCCGTCCACCGGCCCGTCCATGGACCCGTCCACCGGCCCGTCGGCAAGCCCGTCGACGAGCTCCGCCAGGGCCTCCCCGAGGGCCTCCCGGCCGGGTCCGGCCGGGCCGCCCGGCTCGGCCGTGTACAGGTCCCGGCGGATCTCCACCATCAGCGCGCTCACCGCGCGGTCGCGGCCGTAGTGGCGCAGCGGGACGTACGTACCGGCGAAGGGGGTGTCGAGGGCGGTGCCGCCGAACCGGGCGAAGACCTTCCGGGCGGCGGCGACGAGGGCGTCCGGGGTGTGGAAGGGGTCGGTGCCGAGACAGATCGGGGGCCGTTCGCCGGTCCCGTGGAGTTCATAGGGGAGGGCCCGGCTCGGGTAGGAGTGCACGTCGATGACGACGGCTCGCCCGGTGGCCGCCAAGCGGTCCGCCACGGCCCGGGTCATCGCCTCGGCGTAGGGGTGGAAGTACCGCGCCAGCAAGGGCCCGTCGTCGTATCCGGCGGGGCGCAGGGGCGCGCCCCCGGTGGTGCGGGTGTAGACGGCGCCCATGCCGACGGAGCGCATCCCCTCGCGTTCGTCGGGGAAGCGCTCCGGGTCGACGACGAGCCGGGACCGCTCGTTGACGAACCGCCAGGGCGTCAGGGCCGAGCGGGCGGCGGCCACGGCGGCGATCCCCGCGGTGTCGGTATCGGTGATGAGGTCCAACTCCTCCTCCAACGCGCGCTCGTCCAGGAGGAGTTCGCGGCGCACCTCATCCGGCACCACGCGGGAGGAGTGCGGCACGTGCAGGATCACGGGCGAGGAGTCGGCGCCGGGCAGGAGCCGGAACGCGGGCCCGTGCGGTGCGGGCGGGCGAGGCGCGGACGGGCCTCCCGCCCACCCTTCCCCAGCGCCCTCGGCGCCTCCGACGCCCTCGACCTTCCCCTCGAAGCCCTCTTCGGTGCCCTGCTCCACGCTGACCTCCACGGGTCGGATTCCGGTACGGGGCCCATCCTCGCCCGGCGGGACCCCGCGCCACGAGGCCACCCCCGCGCCTCCCGACCCCTCCCCGGCCCCTCCCCGACCCCCACCCTTCCCCTTCGCCGTTTCCCGCTACCTAAAAGCTTTAGGAATATGCATAATAATTTTAGGAACGACAGGACCGGAGGCCGGAACCATGAGCAGCCGCACCACCCACCCGCCGCAGGACCCCGCCCCCACCGGGGACGGCTGGATCACCACCACCGTCACGGAGGAACTGCTGCGCGGGCACCTGGAGGCGGAGCGGACCGCACGCGGTCTGCTGCCGCACCGGCTGCCCGCCCGGGCCCGCCGGCAGATCCCGGACGACCGGCTGGCGGTCGCCGAGAGCCAGCCCTCCGGCGTGCGGTTGGCCTTCCGGACCCGCTCCACGGTGGTCGAGCTGGACACCGTCCCCACCAAGCGGGTCCACCGGGGTTTCCCGCCCCCGCCCGACGGCGTCTACGAACTGCTGGTGGACGGCCGCCCCACCGCCCGGACCACGGTCGCCGGCGGCGACCTGCGCACCGTGACCGACCTGGTCACCCAGGAGTACGAGCTGACCGAGGGCCCGCCGGGCACCGCGCGCTTCGACGGTCTCCCCGCCGGCGACAAGGACGTCGAGATCTGGCTCCCGCACACGGAGACCACCGAGCTGATCGCGCTGCGCACCCTCGCCCCCGTGGAACCGGCGCGTGACCACGGCCGTCGCGTGTGGCTGCACCACGGCAGCTCGATCAGCCACGGCTCGAACGCCGTCCGCCCGAGCGCCATCTGGCCCGCGCTGGCCGCCGCCCGGGGCGGGGTGGAGCTGGTCAACCTCGGGTTCGGGGGCAGCGCCCTGTTGGACCCGTTCACCGCGCGGGCGATGCGGGACACCCCGGCGGACCTGATCAGCCTCAAGATCGGGATCAACGTGGTCAACACCGACGCGATGCGCCTGCGGGCCTTCGTACCGGCCGTCCACGGCTTCCTCGACACCCTCCGCGAGGGCCACCCGACCACGCCGCTGCTGCTGGTCTCTCCCGTACTGTGCCCGATCCACGAGGACACCCCCGGCCCGCTCGTACCGGACCTCAGTGGGGGGAGCCTGCGCTTCCGGGCCACGGGCGACCCGGCCGAGGTGGCGGTCGGGCGGCTGACGCTGACCGTCATCCGGGAGGCCCTCGCCGCGATCGTGGCGCAGCGGGCGGCGGAGGACCCGCACCTGCGGTACCTGGACGGGCGGGAGCTGTACGGCGAGGCCGATCACGCCGAGTACCCGCTGCCGGACGCCCTCCACCCCGGCCCCGAGGGCCACCACCGCATCGCCGCCAACTTCGCGCGGCTCGCCTTCGCGGGCGACGGAGCCTTCGCGGAGGAACGCACCGACTGAGCGGGGGGACGGGGACGGTGGCGGTCCCGTCCCGGCGGGGTCCCGTCCGCCCGGGGTCCCGTCCGCCCGGGGTCCGGTCCGTCGGAGGGGGGCGGACCGGACCCGGTCACGACCGAACGACGGTCGGGCGAGCATGCGGGGGGGCGGGAAGACAGGAGAGCGGGCAAGGGCAGGGAGGCAGGCAGAGGGCGGCCGGGGTCAGGGCTTCCGCCGGTCGGGGGCCTCGATCCGCTCCAGGTCCTCGGTGAGCGAGCCCAGCCAGGCCGCCGCGGTGTAGCAGGAGCCCGGCACCCCGGGCGGAAGGGGCTCCGAGCCGGTGACGGCGCCCGCGGTGTCCGCCCAGGCGGGCCGTACGTACGGGGTGTCGCCCACCGGGTCGAGGGCGGCGGAGATCAGCAGCAGCCGCCCTGCCACCCGCTCGCTCAGCCGGACCACCGCCTCGGCCGCCACCGGCTCCAACGCGGGCACCACCAACGGTTCGGCCGGGACCCCGGCCGCCGCGGGGGGCACCAGCACCCGCTCCGCACCCCACAGCGCGTGGTGGCCCGCCATCAGCACGGCCTGCCAGTCCACGGCGGGCAGCACCCCACCGTCCCTCCCGGCCCCGGCCCCGCCCGCACCCGAGGCCGCCCCCGCGGCCCGCGAAGACGCGGCCCTCGTCGCCTCCGCCCCGTGCGCCGAACCGCGCTCCGAACCGTCCGCCACCGCGTCCCCAGCCCCACCCCCCGACGCGTCCTCCGCGCCCTTCCCCGCGGCCGCCGCTGCCGCCACCTCCGTCCGGTCCACCGGTTCGCTCTGGGACTGGGCGAACGCCGACTCCGCCAGAACCAGCGCCCGGCGCAGCGCGCCGAAGGAGAGCGGGGCCTCCGGGTCCCGTACCCCGCCGGTCGTGATGACCGCCGCCGTGGCCATCACGGTCTCCGCGGCCGAGCGCATCAGCACCGCCCCGGAGCGCCGCACCTCCGCCCGCGCCCCGCGCGGCCAGGCCAGCAGGCCGAAGACCACGCCGACCGCGCTCCCCACCACGACGTCCAGCAGCCTGACCTCGGCCAGTTTCCAGGTGGCGGGGGCCAGCTGGGCGAAGACCAGGGCCACCACCAGCGCGAACAGGGCCTGGGACCAGCCGACCCCCTTCACCGGCCCCACCATGAAGGTGATCAGCAGCAGGGGCGGCATGACGGCCGCGTACACGGTGGTGTCCGTACCGACCAGCGCGAGCACCCCGGCCGTGCACAGGGCCCCGATCAGGGTGCCGGTCAGGGCCTGCCGGATGCTCGTACGGGTCGCGCCGAGGGTGGTACGGGTCAGGGTGAGGGTCGCCAGCATCGCCCAGAAGCCGTGCGGGAGCGTGGCCAGCCCGGCGACGGCGCGGGCCGCGGCCAGCGCCAGGCTGATGCGGACGGCGTTCTGGAAGAACACCGACCGGCTGCCGGCGTGCCCCATCAGCCGTCGCCACCACAGCTGCGGGGCCCGCATCCGCGCGTACCAGAACCGGCCCGCGGGCAGGTCGGCCGCCGCTGCCCGGCCCCGGACGGCCAGCTCGACGGCGTCGGCGAGCACCAGCGCGGCGTCGGCCAGCTCGATCAGCGCGGCTCGGCGGCGCAGCACCGCCGGCTCCCCGTCCCCGTCCCCGGCCCCGGTGCGGCTTCCCGAGAGCACCACCCGGGCCCGCAGTGCGGCCAACTCGGGGTCGGCGGCGCCGGGGGCGGCCGTGCCGCGCAGGACGGCGGCACTGTGTTCCGCGGACCGGGCCACGGCCGCCGTCAGCTCCCGGCCGGGCCCGCCCCCGGGCCCGGCCGGCGCCCCGGGTCGGGGGGGGGGGGTGACGGGGGCGCCCGGCGCACGCGGCCCCGGGGGGGGGGGGGGGGGCGGGGCGGCCGGGGGACCGCACCCCCCCCCGGCCGCGTCCACGGTGCGAACGACCGGACCGGATCCACGGCACGGCGGCCCCGCGCTCCCC
>NZ_JBEOSD010000142.1:0-21662 GCF_040302735.1 Streptomyces sp. NPDC097619
CGAACCGCATGGACACAAGGTGACCCGGGTGGGGCGGTCTGACAAACTTGCGGGCATGGGCCGGTTTACCCGGCCTAACCGGGATCCCCCCGGCCCCGGCCCGCACCGGCCTCCCCGGAGCGCCCGATTCCGCCCGGGGCGGCCGTTACCGGCGGTTCTCCCGGCCGGCGCGGCGTGCGGGGTTCGCGGCCGGTTCGGCGTTCCGGTCCCCGTGGCGGATACTTGGGCGGCCGGAAACGGTTTGACCGGATTGCGTCGACGGGGGACCCCCGCGGGCGGACCGGTGGAGTTGACTCGGAGCACGGGAAGGGCGCGGCGACGTGGCTAGGGTTCGGACAGGGGCGGTGCGCGTCATGGGCGCGCTGCTCGCGGTGGCGCTGGGGGCCTCCCTGGCGGGCTGCAGCAGCACGGGCGGCAAGCGGGCCGAGGAGCGGGCCCGCGAGGCGGCCCAGCAGGGCCGTCCGGCCGTCTCCACCCCCCGCTGGACCTTCGCGATGATCACCCATGCGGGCGACGGGGACACCTTCTGGGACATCGTCCAGAAGGGCGCCAAGGAGGCCGCGGCCAAGGACAACATCGAGTTCGTCTACTCCCACGACGACCAGGCCCAGCAGCAGGCCCAGTACGTCCAGGCCGCCATCGACCAGAAGGTCCAGGGCATCATCGTCAGCCTCGCCAAGCCCGAGGCCCTCAAGGACGTGCTGGCCAAGGCCGTGAAGGCCGGGATCCCGGTGGTCACCGTGAACTCCGGATCCGCCCAGTCGAAGGCGTACGGGGCCCTCACCCACATCGGCCAGGACGAGGAGGTCGCCGGCGAGGCCGTCGGCGCCGAGCTGGACCGGCGGGGCCGCAAGAAGGCCGTCTGCGTCCTGCACGAACAGGGCAACGTCGGCCACGAGCAGCGCTGCGCCGGGGCGAAGAAGACCTTCTCCGGCACCCTGGAGAACCTCTACGTCGAGGGCACCAACATGCCCTCCGTGCAGGCGGCCGTGCAGGCCAAGCTCCAGGCCGACCCGTCCGTGGACGCCGTGGTGACCCTCGGGGCCCCCTTCGCCGCCACCGCCGTGAAGGCCAAGCAGGCCGCCGGCAGCAAGGCCGAGGTGGACACCTTCGACCTGAACGCCGCCGTCGCCGCGGGCCTGCGGGACGGCAGCCTCGGCTTCGCCGTGGACCAGCAGCCCTACCTCCAGGGCTACGAGGCCGTGGACCTGCTCTGGCTGTACCGCTACAACGGCGACACCCTCGGCGGCGGCCGCCCCGTGCTCACCGGCCCCCAGATCGTCGGCCCCGCCGACGCCGAGAAGCTGGCCCCGTTCATCCGGCGGGGCACCCGATGAGCGCCGCCGCCGCACCGGCCGACGAACGCCTCTCCCCGGTCTCCCCGCTGCGCCGGCTCCTCGCCCGGCCCGAGCTGGGCGCCGTGGTCGGGGCCGTCGCCGTCTTCGTGTTCTTCTCCTTCGCCGCGGACAGCTTCCTGCGCCCGGCGAGCCTGAGCACCATCCTGTACTCGGCCTCCACCATCGGGATCATGGCCGTGCCGGTGGCCCTGCTGATGATCGGCGGCGAGTTCGACCTCTCCGCCGGGGTCATGGTGACCAGCTCCGCGCTGGTCTCCTCGATGTTCAGCTACCAGATGACCGCGAACGTCTGGGTGGGCGTCGGGGTGTCCCTGCTGGTCACCCTCGGTTTCGGGCTGTTCAACGGCTTCATGCTGACCCGCACGAAGCTGCCCAGCTTCATCATCACGCTGGGCACCTTCCTGATGCTGACCGGCCTGAACCTGGGCTTCACCAAGCTCATCGGCGGCACCGTCTCCACCAAGACCATCGCCGACATGGAGGGCTTCCCCTCCGCCCACGCCCTCTTCGCCTCCCAGTGGACCATCGGCTCGGTGACCCTGAAGGTCACCGTCCTGTGGTGGTTCGCGCTGGTGGCCCTGGCCACCTGGATCCTGCTGCGCACCCGCGCCGGCAACTGGATCTTCGCCGTCGGCGGCGGCCCCGACGCGGCCCGCGCGGTCGGCGTCCCCGTGGTCCGCACCCGCATCGGCCTGTACATGGGCGTGGCCCTGTGCGCCTGGATCTCCGGCCAGCACATCCTGTTCTCGTACGACGTGGTCCAGTCCGGCGAGGGCGTCGGCAACGAGTTCCTGTACATCATCGCGGCCGTCATCGGCGGCTGTCTGATGACCGGCGGCTACGGCTCCGCGATCGGCTCGGCGGTCGGCGCCTTCATCTTCGGCATGACGAGCAACGGCATCGTGTACGCCCAGTGGAACCCCGACTGGTTCAAGTTCTTCCTCGGAGCCATGCTGCTCCTCGCCACCCTCCTCAACGCCTGGGTGCGCAAGCGCGCGGAGGTGACCTCGTGACCGGTGCCGCGGCCCCGCTGATCGAGCTCGACTCGGTGAGCAAGCACTACGGGAACATCAAGGCCCTCGAAGGGGTGTCGCTCCAGGTCTCCGCGGGCGAGATCACCTGCGTCCTCGGCGACAACGGCGCGGGCAAGTCCACCCTCATCAAGATCATCGCGGGCCTGCACCGGCACGACGCCGGCACCTTCCGGATCGAGGGGGAGGAGACCGTCCTCGCCAACCCGCGGGCCGCCCTCGACCGCGGCATCGCCACCGTCTACCAGGACCTGGCCGTGGTCCCCCTGATGCCGGTATGGCGGAACTTCTTCCTCGGCTCCGAGCCCACCCGCGGCCGGGGCCCGCTGCGCCGCCTGGACGTGGCCCTGATGCGCGAGACCACCCGCGCCGAGCTGCTGCGCATGGGCATCGACCTGCGCGACGTGGACCAGCCCATCGGCACCCTGTCCGGCGGCGAGCGGCAGTGCGTGGCCATCGCCCGCGCGGTGTACTTCGGCGCGAAGGTGCTCGTCCTGGACGAGCCCACCGCCGCCCTCGGCGTCAAACAGTCCGGGGTGGTCCTGAAGTACGTCGCGGCCGCCCGGGACGCCGGGCTCGGCGTGGTCCTCATCACGCACAACCCGCACCACGCCCACCTCGTCGGGGACCGGTTCGTGCTGCTCAAGCGCGGCACGATGGCGGGCAGCCACACCCGCGACTCGATCACCCTGGACGAGCTGACCCGCCAGATGGCCGGCGGCTCGGAGCTGGAGGAGCTGAGCCACGAGCTGGAGCGGGTGGCAGAATCGGAAGGAGCCCGGCCGCAGGGAGCACCCGCGCCGGACGCACCCAGGCCCCTCGACGGCCACGGAAACTAGGGACACCAGGACTCGATGAGTACGTACCGGGAGTTCGCCCTCGCCCACCGCGGCGCGGCGCGGGGCACCGTCCTGCGGACCGTCGGGACCCGTGAGCGGCGCTCCCACCTGACCGCGCCCCGGGTGCCCACGGTCGGCATCGACATCGGCGGCACCAAGGTCATGGCCGGGGTCGTCGACGCCGACGGCAACATCCTGGAGAAGCTGCGCACCGAGACCCCCGACAAGTCCAAGAGCCCCAAGGTGGTCGAGGACACCATCGTGGAACTGGTCCTGGACCTCTCGGACCGGCACGACGTGCACGCCGTCGGCATCGGCGCGGCGGGCTGGGTGGACGCCAACCGCTCCCGGGTGCTGTTCGCCCCCCACCTGGCCTGGCGGGACGAGCCCCTGCGGGACGCCCTCCAGGACCGGCTGGCCGTGCCCGTGATGGTGGACAACGACGCCAACACCGCCGCGTGGGCGGAGTGGCGCTTCGGGGCCGGCCGCGGCGAGGACCACCTGGTCATGATCACCCTGGGCACCGGCATCGGCGGGGCCATCCTGGAGGACGGCCAGGTCAAGCGGGGCAAGTTCGGGGTGGCCGGGGAGTTCGGCCACATGCAGGTGGTGCCGGGCGGGCACCGCTGCCCCTGCGGGAACCGCGGCTGCTGGGAGCAGTACTCCTCCGGGAACGCCCTGGTCCGCGAGGCCCGGGAGCTGGCCGCGGCGGACTCCCCGGTGGCCCACGGGATCATCGAGCGGGTCAAGGGGCAGATCCCCGACATCACCGGCCCCCTGATCACCGAGCTGGCCCGCGAGGGCGACGCCATGTGCGTGGAGCTGCTCCAGGACATCGGGCAGTGGCTGGGCGTGGGCATCGCCAACCTCGCGGCGGCCCTGGACCCCTCCTGCTTCGTGATCGGCGGCGGCGTCAGCGCCGCCGACGACCTGCTGATCGGCCCGGCCCGGGACGCCTTCCGCCGTCACCTCACCGGCCGGGGCTACCGCCCCGAGGCCCGGATCGCCAAGGCCCAGCTGGGGCCCGAGGCGGGCATGGTCGGGGCCGCGGACCTGGCCCGGCTGGTCGCCCGCCGGTTCCGGCGCGCGAACCGCCGCCGGGTCGAGCGGTACGAGCGCTACGCCGAGTCGGGGCGGCTGTGGACGGGCTTCGCGGCGGGCGAGTCGCGGCGGACCGGCACCGCGGGCGCCGCCGGGAGCCGGGAGGAGGGCGCGTGAACCCGACCCTGCCCCGCCAGGCCCCGGCCTCCGAGGGCGGCGGGCCCCCGCCGACCGCCGAGGACCGCCGGCACGTGGTCCGGCGCCGTTGGCTGACCGCGGTCATCATCGTGCTGCTGATCGGCGTCCCCGCCGGATACCTGCTGGTCTCCGCGCAGCAGAGCCGGGAGAGCGGCCGGGACAAGGCCGCGAAGGTGGGCGCCACGGAGGTCCGCTCCGGCTGGCCGTCCCGGGTGCAGCGCAGCATCTACCAGGTGCCGGTGCCCGACTGGTCCACCGGCGTCGGCTACTACGAGACCAACAACTGGCGCACCAGCCGGTTGTACGTGCAGTTCACCACCAACCCGGTGGACCTCGGGATCTTCCTGAAGTCGGTGGGCACCACCCGGGACGCCCTGAAGCCGGGGGTGTGCGCGAGCGACCGGGACTCCTCGGTGGCCGGCTGGAGCTGGGCCGCGGACCGCACCTGGGTGTGCACCACCCACGACCAGCCCGATCCGCACCCCACCCAGGACATCACGGTGGACATGACCGACCCGCAGGCCCCGCGGGTGTACGTGGTCTCCACCGCCACCCCCTGACCTGCCCACCGGGCCCGGTGGGCAGGCCCTAGCCTGGGCCCATGAAGCTCACGAAGAAGCTGCACTCCTGCGTACAGCTGGAGAAGGACGGGCACGTGCTCGTCATCGACCCGGGCGCCTTCAGCGAGCCCGACGCGGGGCTGGGCGCGGACGCCCTGCTGGTCACCCACGAGCATCCGGACCACTTCGAGGAGGGGCGGCTGCGGGCGGCCCTGGAGGCCAATCCGGCGGCCCGGCTGTGGACGCTGCGGAGCGTGGCGGAGCGGCTGTCGGGGGCCTTCCCGGGCCGGGTGCACACGGTCGGCGAGGGGGACACCTTCACCGCGGCCGGTTTCGAGGTGCAGGTCCACGGGCAGCTGCACGCGGTGATCCACCCCGATCTGCCGCGGGTCACCAACGTGGGGTTCCTGGTGGAGGGTTCGCTGTTCCACCCCGGGGACGCGCTGACCGTGCCCGGGGTGCCGGTGGAGACCCTGATGCTGCCGGTGCACGCCCCGTGGAACAAGATCGGCGAGATCGTGGACTACGTGCGCGAGGTCAAGCCGCAGCGGGCCGTGGACATCCACGACGCCTACCTCGCCGATCTGGCCCGGCCGGTCTACGACCACGTCCTGGGCCTGTTGGCCGGCGCCCCGCACCTGCGGCTCGCGGCGGGGGAGACCGACTCCGGACGGTGACCGTCACACCCGGGCGGTAGGTTGGGGACATGCGCATCGCGACCTGGAACGTGAACTCGATCACCGCCCGGCTGCCCCGGCTGCTGGCCTGGCTGGAGGGCACCGGCACCGACGTCCTCGCCATCCAGGAGACCAAGTGCTCCGCCGAGCAGTTCCCGCACGCCGAGCTCCGCGAGCTCGGCTACGAGTCGGTGGTCAACGCCACCGGCCGGTGGAACGGCGTGGCACTGGTCTCCCGGGTCGGCCTGGAGGACGTGGTCACGGGCCTGCCCGACGGCCCGGACTACGAGGGGGTGCAGGAGCCCCGGGCGATCTCCGCCACCTGCGGCGGGGTCCGCGTCTGGTCGGTGTACGTGCCCAACGGCCGCGAGGTCGAGCACGACCACTACGGCTACAAGCTGCACTGGTTCCGGTCCCTGGCGGCGGCCGTCGCCGAAGACGCGGCGGGGGAGCGGCCGTTCGCGGTCCTCGGCGACTTCAACGTGGCGCCGACCGACGAGGACGTGTGGGACCCGGCGGTGTTCGAGGGCGCCACGCACGTCACCCCGGCGGAGCGGGAGGCGCTGGCGGTCCTGCGGGAGGCGGGGCTCTCGGACGTGGTGCCGCGGGCGCTGAAGTACGACCGCCCGTACACCTTCTGGGACTACCGCATGCTGGCCTTCCCGAAGAACAAGGGCATGCGGATCGACCTGGTCTACGGCAACGGGGCCTTCTCCGCGGCCGTCCAGGATGCTTATGTGGACCGTGAGGAGCGCAAGGGCAAGGGGGCCTCCGACCACGCGCCGGTGGTCGTGGACCTCAAGGTCTGACCGCTCTCCTCCACCGGCGGCCGCAGGCGCGCCTGTGCCGTTCGGGCGAATGCGGATGCGAGGCTTACCGGATGAACATCCCCTTCCTGGACAACTGGCGCAGGCGCCACGCGGCCGCGCACGGCACGGCCCTGGTCGAGGCCCTGGCGGAGGATCCCGAGGGCGTCACGGAGCTGTTCTCGGAGTGCGAGATGCTGCGGGCGCAGGCCGGCGCCGCGGGGCTCGAACTGGACGAGACCCCGCGTTCGTTGGAGGCGCTGGACCAGCTGATGCCCCGCTGGCGGCGGGATCCGGAGGCCGTGCCCTGGCTGGGCAACGACGCCGGCCTCTACCTGGGCACCGTGATCATCCGCTCGGTGCCGGGCTCCGGCTGGCAGGTGTGGCCGAACGGCCAGCCGGTGATCCGGCTGGTCTCGGGCCGCGAACTCAACGTGGTCGAGGCCGGGATCTCCTGGGCGGTCACCGGATCCCCGGAGCTGTTCCAGGTCTTCGCGGAGGCGGCGGAGGTCTGAGCCCCGCCGGGTCCGCCGTGCTCGTGCGCCGCGCCCCGACCGGCGTCCACTCCTGAGTAGGGTTTATGCCCCGTTTATGCGTGTCGTGACGAAGTCCCCTTTTCCGGCTGGATAGTTTGCGCTGACCTCGACAGAGCTACGAGTGGGCAGGGCAGCGCATGGCCGTCGATCCCTTGATCGAACTGCGGGACGTCAACAAGCACTACGGGCAGTTGCACGTGCTCCAGGACATCAACCTCACGGTCGGCCGCGGGGAGGTGGTGGTGGTCATCGGCCCGTCCGGCTCCGGGAAATCCACCCTCTGCCGGGCCGTGAACCGGCTGGAGACCATCGAATCGGGCACCATCCTCCTCGACGGGGTGCCGCTCCCCGACGAGGGCAAGGCCCTCGCGGCCCTGCGGGCCGAGGTGGGGATGGTCTTCCAGTCCTTCAACCTCTTCGCCCACAAGACCGTCCTGGCCAACGTCTCCCTGGCCCAGGTGAAGGTCCGCCGCCGCAAGAAGGACGAGGCGGACGAGCGCTCCCGGGAGCTGCTGGAGCGGGTCGGACTGGCCTCCCAGGCCGACAAGTTCCCCGCCCAGCTCTCCGGCGGCCAGCAGCAGCGCGTGGCCATCGCCCGCGCCCTGGCCATGGACCCCAAGGCCCTGCTCTTCGACGAGCCCACCTCGGCCCTGGACCCGGAGATGATCAACGAGGTGCTGGAGGTCATGCGGCAACTCGCCCGGGACGGGATGACCATGGTCGTCGTCACCCACGAGATGGGCTTCGCCCGCTCCGCCGCCAACCGCGTGGTCTTCATGGCCGACGGGAAGATCATCGAGGACCGGCCCCCGGAGGAGTTCTTCACCGCCCCGCGCAGCGAACGCGCCCGGGACTTCCTCTCCAAGATCCTCAAGCACTGAGGGGGCCGCCGTGACCCCCGTGCGCCCCGGGCCGCTCCGCCGCGCCCGCACCCGTGCCCGCCTCCGCCTCGCCGGCACCCTGGCCCTGGCCCTCGCCGCCGTCCTCCCCGTCGCCGGCTGCGGCAAGGAGGGCAGCCCGCCGGTGAAGGGACCCGCGCCCGGCACCCTTCCCGTCTACCGCGTGGACACCGCCTTCTCCCTCCCGCAGTCGCCGACCTGGGCCCGCGCCCACCGCCGCGGCCACCTGGTGGTCGGCGCCAAGGAGGACCAGCCCTACCTGGGCGAGAAGGACCCCGCCACCGGCACCTACTCCGGTTTCGACATCGAGATCGCCCGGATGACGGCGGCCTCCCTCGGCTTCGACCCGGCGGGCATCTCCTTCCGGACCATCGCCTCCGCCAACCGCGAGACCGCCCTCCAGAACGGCCAGATCGACTACTACGTGGGCACGTACACGATCAACGACAACCGCAAGAAGCTGGTCGGCTTCGCGGGCCCGTACTACATCGCCGGACAGTCCCTCCTGGTCCGCACCGACGAGGACGACATCCACGGCCCCCAGGACCTGGACGGCCGCAAGGTCTGCTCGGCCGCCGGCTCGACCCCCTACCAGCGGATGGAGAAGGAGTACCCGAAGGCCGTGCTGGTCTCCTACGACACCTACTCGATCTGCGTGGACAACCTGCTGACCTACCAGGTCGACGCCGTCACCACCGACGACACCATCCTCATGGGCTACGCCGCCAAGGTCCCCGACCTGTTGAAACTGGCCGGCAAACCCTTCTCGAAGGAGCCCTACGGCATCGGCGTGCCCCGCTCGGACAACGCCTTGCGCTTCGCCCTCGACGACGCGATCGAGGCCCACGAACGCGACGGCGACTGGAAGAAGGCGTACGACGCCACCCTCGGCCTCTCCGGGGTCCCGGCCCCGCGGCCGCCCGCCGTCGACCGCTACCCGGCGGGCTGAAGGGAGCCGCACCGCCATGGACGTACTCACCGACAACTTCGCGCTCTACGGCAAGGGGTTCCTCGGCACCGTGGAACTCACCGTCTACGCCTCCCTGCTCGCCCTGCTCCTCGGCTTCCTCATGGCCTCGTTCCGGGTCGCGCCGGTCGGCTCCTTCCGGGTGTTCGGCACGGTCTGGGTGACCGTGCTCCGCAACACCCCCCTCACCCTGCTGTTCTTCGCCGTGCTGCTGGGCCTGCCGCGGTTCGGACTGGTGCTGCCCTTCGAGGTGTTCGCCGTCCTCGCCCTCGGCTGCTACACCTCCGCCTTCGTCTGCGAGGCCCTGCGCGCGGGCATCAACACCGTGCCCAAGGGCCAGGGCGAGGCGGCCCGCAGCCTCGGGATGTCCTTCGGTCAGACCCTGGGGCAGGTGGTGCTCCCGCAGGCGTTCCGTTCGGTGATCCCGCCTGTGGGCTCCACCCTGATCGCCCTCGCCAAGAACTCGGCGATCGCCGGGGCCTTCAGCGTCACCGAACTCCTCGGCACCTACAAGGCGCTCAGCGAGCTGGGCTACAGCATCATCTGGACCTTCGTGTGGATCGCGGTGGGCTACCTGGTCGTCACCCTGACCATCAGCGCCCTTTTCCACCTGCTGGAGAAGCGCTGGGGGATCGCACGGTGACCGCTCACTCCCTGCACGGGGACACCTCGTCCACCGCGCTGTACGACATCCCGGGCCCGCGGGCCCGGCGCCGGCACCTGTACTACGGTCTGGCGTCCACCGCCGTGATCCTGGGCCTGCTGGCCTGGCTCCTGTACCTGCTCTTCGACACGGAGCAGTTCACCGCCGCCAAGTGGACCCCCTTCGAGTACGAGGGGATCCAGGAGCTGCTGCTGCGGGGCCTGGGCAACACCCTGAAGGCCTTCGCGCTGGCCTCCGTGCTCTCCCTGCTGCTGGGCGCGGTGCTGGCCACCGGCCGGCTCTCGGTGCACCGGCCGGTGCGCTGGGTCAGCACGCTGGTGGTGGAGTTCTTCCGGGCCATGCCCGTACTGGTCATGATCTTCTTCGTGTTCGTGGCGCTCAAGGTGCAACCGCTGCCGGCCCTGGTGGCCGGACTGACCCTGTACAACGGCTCGGTGCTCGCGGAGGTCTTCCGCACCGGGATCGGCGCGGTGGCCCGCGGGCAGGGCGAGGCCGCGTACGCCCTGGGGATGCGCAAGACGCAGGTGATGGCCTCGGTCCTGGCCCCGCAGGCGGTGCGGGCCATGCTCCCGGCGATCATCAGCCAGTTGGTGGTGGCCCTGAAGGACACCTCCCTCGGCTACCTGATCACGTACGAGGAGTTCCTGCACGCGGGCAAGCTGATCGCCTCGAACCTGGACTACGACCTGCCGTTCATCCCGGTGGTGATGGTGATCTCGCCGGTCTACATCGGGATGTGCATGCTGCTCTCCTGGTTCGCCACGTGGGTGGCCCGGCGGGAGCGCCGCAACCCCCGTACGGGGGCCGTCGGGCCGGTGGAGCCGCAGCCCGGGGCGGTGCCGCCGGGGGCGGGGCGGTAGGCGTCGGGCCCACCCCGTCCCCGGCGGCGGCCGGAGATCACTTCTCGCGGAGCGGGACCGACAGGTACGAGGGGTCGGTGCCGGGCGAGGAGAAGGTCAGCTGCGCGCCGGCGGGGTTGTGCTCGATGTAGAGCGGGTCGACGGTGTCGATCACCAGGGCGAGGCGGTGTCCGGCGGGTACGTCGTAGGCCGTGGAGAAGAGCTCCAGGTCCACGGCGAACGGGCTGCCGGGGGTCTTGTCGTGGAAGGTGTGGGGGGCATTGCTGACCAGCTTGCCGATGCCGAGCGGGCCCACGTCGTACAGGTAGGCGACGAGGGTGCCGCTCGGCTTGGTGCTGGTGACCGTGGTGTGCAGGCGCGCGGTGCCGCGGACCTGCCGTTCCCGGTCGGAGCGGGGGGACTGCCAGACGGCCGCGAAGGCGCGGGGCAGCAGGGGGACGGAGACCACGGGCGGGGTCTTGAGGAACTGGTCGAGCAGGTTGGTCAGGAGGACGACCCCGCCGTTGGCCCCGGAGTCCACGCCCGCGAAGACGTGCTCGGTGTCGGTGAGGGCGATCCGCTCGGTGGCGGCGCCCACGGCCCGCCAGCTCGGATAGCCCTCGTACGGGCCGCCGGAGCGGGACTTGAGCTGGACCGGCTGTTCGGTGTCGATGCCGTTGCGCTCGCCCTTGAGGTGGTGGCCGAACCAGCGCCGGGCGTCGGTCCAGACGTCGTTGGGCAGTCCCAGGAGGCCGGTGGCCTCGGCGGTGGCGTGGTCCCCGGGGCGGAAGGAGAGCCGCTTGGGGCCGGTGAGCTTGTCGTAGAAGCTCGCGAACTGGTTGGGCGGGAAGATGGTGTCGCCCCAGGCGTTGCCGAGCATCACGGCGGTGCCGTTGGCGTTGAGCTCGTCCACCCGCTCGGAGGCGGAGCGCTTGCGGCCCCAGTCGATCATCTGCTGTTCGCGGTCGAGGCGGGAGCCGAGGAAGTCGGAGAGGATCGACTTGAGTTCGGTCCCGGGCCGGCCGGTGAGGAAGCCCGCGCCACCCAGCAGGGCGGCGGCCTGGAGGTGTTGGGTGCGCCCGGAGTAGATCGACTCGATGAGGTCGGCCCAGCCGCTGAGCGCGGTGACCGCCTTGACCCGGCTGTCCCGGCTCGCGGTGAGCAGGCTGATGCCGGCCCCGTAGCTCACCCCGCCCATGCCGATGCGGTCCGGGTCGGCGGGGGAGTGGGCGAGGGCCCAGTCGATGACGGCGCGGGCGTCGGCGACGTCGGGGTCCCCGGCCACCTCGATCTCGCCGCCGGAGAGCCAGAAGCCCCGGGTGGTGTAGCTGACGACCACGTAGCCCTCGTCGGCCAGCTTCTGGGCCTGGGCGAGGTACTCGATCTGCGGGGAGGCCCAACTGGCGGGGAAGACCAGCAGCGGGAACCCCTGCCCGGAGCCGGCGCCCGCCGGGGTGAACACGTTGCCCTTGAGGGTGATGCCGCCGGAGCCGGGGATGTCGTGCCAGGTCAGCTGCGGTCCGCCGGAGACGGTCGCGGTCGTGGCGGGGGTCGCGGCGTGGGCCGCCTGGGCCTGGTGGGGGGCCAGGCCCAGAGCGGCGGCCGCGAGCAGGGCGGTCACGGCCGCGGCGGCGGTGCCGGTGCGCGCGGACTGGTGCGGGGGGTGTCCCATCGGTCGCTCCTCACGTACGCCTGGTGTCAAAGTGACCCGACGGTAACGGGAGGGGGTGACCCGGGGTAACCCACGAGTAAGTTACGCAGTGGTAACGATTGAATGAAAGTCAATTACCGGTGTGCGGACCGGTTCTCCGGACCGACGGGTCGGAGGGGGCTCAGGCGGTCTTCCCCGAACCGCCCTGGCCCGTCAGCGCGCTCTTGGCCTGCCACTGCTCCCAGGAGAGGTTCCACTCGCTGAAGCCGTTGCCCAGGTCGGGGTTGCCCTTCGAACCGCTGCCGGTCACCTCGAAGGGGTCGCCGGACTGGATCTCCGCGAAGAACTTCGAGGCGTTCGCGGTGCTCATCCCCACGCAGCCGGAGCTGTTGTTGACCCGGCCGAAGTTGCCCTCGTTCCAGGGCGCCGCGTGCGCGTACATCCCCGAGTCGGTGAGCCGGACCGAGTAGTCCACCATCTTGTCGTAGGCGTCGCCCAGCCCCACGGACTGGGAGTTCATCCGGATGGTGCCCTCCTTGCCCATCACCACGAGCTTGCCGTCCCAGGACGCCTTCTGCCCGCCGGGGGTGCCCGCGGCCACGGGGACGTCCAGGACCTGCTTGCCGTCCCGGGTCAGCACCAGCCGCTTGCTGTCGAGGTCGACCTCGACCCGCTGGTCCTTGCCGATGGTGAAGGCGGTGTCGTAGTCCCGCACGAAGTAGCCGCCGCCGGTGCCGGAGTCCACGCCGTTCAGCGACATGGACAGCTTCACCTCGGTGCCCGGCTTCCAGTACTCCTTCGGCCGCCAGTCCACCCGGTCCATGCCCGAACGGTCCTTGAACCAGCCCCAGGACCCCTCGGTGTCGTTCGAGGTGGTCACCTTCAGGTGCTTCTCGACCTCGGCGCGGTTCTTCACGGGATTGTCGAAGACCAGCGAGATCGGCTGGGCTATGCCCATGGTCCGGCCCTTGCCCGGCTGGATCGAGATCTTGTTGAC
This sequence comes from Streptomyces sp. NPDC097619, assembly GCF_040302735.1. Lineage (NCBI taxonomy): Bacteria > Bacillati > Actinomycetota > Actinomycetes > Kitasatosporales > Streptomycetaceae > Streptomyces > Streptomyces sp. NPDC097619. Next base: position 13,064 of record NZ_JBEOSD010000142.1, read on the forward strand.
CTTGTCGGCGGCGGCGGTCGCGAACCGGGCGTCCGCCGCACCCCCCTCGGTGTCCTTCGCGGCCACCGTGTACGAGGTGCCGGGGGAGGCGTTGCGCTCGGAGGTCCAGGTCTTGCCGTCGGCCGCTATGCGCCCGGTCAGCTCCCCGCCCTTGGCGTCCTTCACCGTCACCTGCGACAGCTTCGAACCCGCCGTCAGGTTCACCTTCACCGGCCCGCCCGCCTTGGCCTGCTCCCCGGTCAGGTTCACGGCGATGGCCATCGGGTCCTTCTTCTCCTTCAGCTCGGCCTTGCCGGACCCCGCCGAACCGCCCGAACACGCGGCCAGCGAGGCCGCCAGGACCGCGGTGCCCACGAGGGCGGCCCGGCGGACACGGCGACGGGACAGGGAAGTACGGCGTACACGGCTCAACGGAAACCCCTCCGGAAAAGATGTCGGTCCGCAAATCAAGAGCGGACGAATGGACTCTAGGTTGCGCGTCCGCCGGAATTGATCGTTCTTTCGGCTGTGACGTGGACCGGAGCAGAACGGTCATCGTCCGGTCACATTCGTCGCGCGGTCCGGTCACGGGCCCCTGTGAGAGTCCTGTGCACACCACCCAGTCGGCAGCTACGGAAGGACAAGACGTGTGCGCACTGCTCGTGACCGGCGCCCCGGTAGGACGTGACCAGGGGCTGGAGGTCCGCTCGCTGTCCCTCGCCGAGTACCGGTGGTTCCTCGCCGGCCACCGCCGGGCGAGCTTCCTGCAGTACCCCAGCTGGGCCGAGGTCAAGGACGGCTGGCGCTCCGAACTGGTCGGCTGGCAGACGCCCTCCGGGGAGCTCGCCGGCGGCGCGCTCGTTCTCTACCGCCAATTCCCGGGCACCCGCAAATACTTCGCCTACCTCCCCGAGGGCCCCGTCGCCGACTGGTCGGACCCGCACCTCGGCCGCTGGCTGGACCCCCTGATGCGGCACCTGCGGGCCGCCGGGGCCTTCGCCGTCCGCATCGGCCCGACCCCCGCCTACCGGCGCTGGGACGCGGCCGAGGTCAAGGCGGGCGCCGGCCCCGGCCGTCGGATATCCGACCTGCTCGCCACCGAGGTCGACCCCGTCGGCGCCGCCCTCGCCGACCGGCTCCGCACCCGCGGCTGGCGGCGCTGCGGCGGCGAGGACGACGGCGACGCCCAGCCCCGCCACGTCTTCCGCGTCCCCCTCACCGGCCGCAACCTCGACGACCTCTGGTCCGGCCTCAACCAGGAATGGCGCCGCAACATTCGCAAAGCGAACAAATCCGGCGTCGAGACGGTGATCGGATCCGGCGCCGACCTCCCCGAGTTCTACCGACTGCTGCGCATCACCGAGGAGCGCGACGGCTTCCGCCTCGGCCGCAGCCTCGCCTACTACCAGCAGCAGTACACCGCCCTGAACGCCGAGGAACCCGGCCGCATGCGCCTCTACCTCGCCCGCCACCAGGGCGAGATCCTCGCCGCCCACACGATGATCGTGGCCGGGAACCGGGTCTGGTACCAGACCGGCGCCTCCGCCGACCACCGCCGCGAGGTCCGCCCCAGCAACGCCCTGCAATGGCGGATGATGAGCGACGCGCACAGCCTCGGAGCGGACGAATACGACATGCGCGGGGTACCCTCCACCCTCGACCCCGACGACCGCTCCTTCGGTCTGCTGCGCTGGAAGCTCGGCACCGGCGGGCAGGTCGTCGAAACCCTCGGAGAGTGGGAGACCCCCGTGGCCGGAGCCGCCAACCACGCGCTGTACCGCGCCTTCCAGGCGTACCTGGCCCGCCGGTGAGCACCACCGCCACCAGACCGGAACCCTCCGGCCCCGCCCACGCGGCACCGAAGCAGCGCTCGGTGCTGCGCAGCGGCGCGCTCATGGCCGCCGGCTCGATCGTCTCCCGCGCCACCGGCTTCGTCCGCTCCGCCGTGGTCGTCGCCGCCCTCGGCACCGCCCTCCTCGGCGACGGCTACGCCGTGGCCAACACCATCCCCAACATCCTCTACATCCTGCTCATCGGCGGCGCCCTCAACGCCGTGTTCGTCCCCGAGCTGGTCCGCGCCGCGAAGGAACACGCCGACGGCGGCGCCGCCTACACCGACCGGCTCCTCACCGCCTGCACCGTCGCCCTGGCCGTGCTCACCGCCGCCGCCGTGCTCGCCGCGCCGCTCCTCGTCGACGCGTACACCGAGTACACCGGCGACCAGGCGCGGCTGACCGAGGCCCTGGCCCGCTACTGCCTGCCGCAGATCTTCTTCTACGGGCTGTTCACCCTGCTCGGCCAGGTCCTCAACGCCCGCGGCCGGTTCGGCGCCATGATGTGGACCCCGGTCCTCAACAACCTCGTCGTCATCGGCGTCTTCTGCCTCTACCTGTACACCGCCGCCGGTTCCGGCGACGGCGGCCTCTCCGCCGCCGACGCCCGCCTGCTGGGCTGGGGCACCACCGCCGGCATCGTGGTCCAGGCCCTCGCCCTGATCCCCTCGCTGCGCGCCGCCCGCTTCCGCTGGCGCCCCCGCTTCGACTGGCGCGGCAGCGGCCTCGCCCGCCCGCTGCGCAACGCCGGCTGGCTGGTCCTGCTCGTCCTCACCAACCAGCTCGCCTACTGGGCCGTCACCCGCCTGTCCACCGCCACCGGCCAGGAGGCCGTGGCCCAGGGTCTGGCAGGCGGCGCCGGGTACACCGCCTACAGCAACGCCTACCTGCTGTGGGCCGTCCCCCAGGGCATCGTCACCGTCTCGCTGGTCACCGCCCTCATGCCCCGCATGAGCGCCGCCGCCGCCGACGGGGACCTCGCCGCGGTCCGCCGCGACCTCTCCTACGGGCTGCGCTCCAGCGCCGCCCTCGTCGTCCCGGCCGCCTGCCTCTTCTTCGCCCTCGCCCCCTGGGTCATCGGCAGCGTCTTCGAATACGGGCGGACCGGCGCGGCCGACACCGCGGTCATGGCGGGCATGCTCATGGCCTTCGCCCCCGGTCTCGTCGCCTTCTCCGGGCAGTACGTGCTCTCCCGCGGTTTCTACGCCCTCTCCGACACCCGCACCCCGTTCTTCCTGAACCTGGTGATCGTCGCCCTCAACGCCGGCCTGTCCGTGGCCGCCTACCTGCTGCTGCCGCCCCGCTGGGCCGTCACCGGCATGGCGGGCGCCTACAGCGTCGCCCTGTTCGCGGGCTGCGCCGTCACCGCGTACACCCTCTCCCGGCGCCTCGGCGGCGGCGGACTGCTGCGCTCGCCCGCCCTCACCGGCCACCTGCGGCTGCTCGCCGCCGCCGTGCCCGCGGCCGCCGCCGGGTACGCCGCTGCCCGCGCCGCCGACGGACTGGGCGACATCCCCGCCGTGCTGGCCGGCAGCCTGGTCCTCGCCGTGGCCCTGGTCCTCCTGGCCCGGCCGCTCGGACTCACCGAGATCACCGCGCTCACCGGCTCCCTCCGCCGCCGCTTCGGCCGATAGACGGAGCCCGTCGTCCCCTCCGCGTACATCCCCCTCCTCGGCCGATCGGCCGAGGAGGGGCCGCCACACACCCTGGGATACTGACCTGATGCCACGCGTACTGCTGATCGAGGACGACCCCGCCGTCCGGGAGGGGGTCGGGCTCGGCCTGCGCCGCCGCGGCCACGAGGTGCGCGCGGCGGAGACCGGCGAGGCGGGCCTCGCCGCCCTCGCCGAGTTCCGGCCCGAGATCGTCCTGCTCGACCTGATGCTCCCCGGGATGAACGGCGTCCAGGTCTGCCGCCGCATACGCGAGACCAGCCAACTGCCGATCATCATGCTGACCGCGCGCGGGGACGACTTCGACATAGTGATCGGCCTGGAGGCCGGCGCCGACGACTACATCGTCAAACCCGCCCGCACCGAGGTCATCGAGGCCCGCCTCAAGGCCGTCCTCCGCCGCCTCAACGACCCCGGCGGCGCCCGCGCCGGCATCGAGTTCCACGGCGAGCTCGCCGTGGACCGCGCCGGACTCACCGTCGCCAAGAACGGCGAACGCCTGCCCCTCGCCCCCAGCGAACTCAAACTGCTCCTGCACCTGTCCGCCTCGCCCGAACAGGTCTTCAGCCGCCAGCAACTCCTCGAATACGTCTGGGACCACAGCTACCACGCCGACGCCCGTCTCGTGGACGCCTGCGTCCGCCGCCTCCGCACCAAGATCGAGGACCCGGCGGGCAGCCCCCGCTACGTCCAGACCGTCCGCGGGTTCGGCTACCGCTTCGGCCCGCTGTGAGAGGCCGCGTCAGACGCCGCACCGCCGGACTCGGCCTGCGCACCCGACTCGTCGCCGCCTTCCTCCTCGTCGCCGCGATCAGCGCCCTCACCACCGCCGCGCTCACCTACCGCGAGGCCCGCAGCGCCATCCTCAAGCAGAGCCAGGACACCGCCGTCGCCAGCATGCGCGACGCCCTCGACAACCGGCCCGTCAGCCTCCCCTACACCCGCCCCCAGCTGAGCGAGGTCTGTCGGGAACTTGCCCGCCCCGCCAAGCCGCACCCCTGGGCCGTCTTCGCCGAGTACGGCTCCCTGCGCGCCTCCTCCGGCAACATCCCCACCTCCACGGTCATCACCGACGAGCTGCGCGCCGCCGCCCACGAGGCCCCGCGCGCCGTCTTCCAACGCGTGGTCAAGGACGGAACCCCCTACCTGACCTTCGCGATGCCCGCCGTCATGGACCACAACGGCCGACGCGTCACCACCGGACTCGTCTTCTACGGGGTGATGGCGCTCAGCACCGAGCAGACCACCATCGACGCCATGGTCGTCGCCGCCCGCGACGGAGCCCTCCCCGGCCTCGCCATCGCCGTCGTCCCCGCCCTCCTGGCCGCCCGCAGCGTGCTGCGCCCCGTCCGGGACCTGCGCCGGGCCGCCCGCGAGATCGGCGAGGGACACCTCGACACCCGCATCGAGGTCAAGGGCCGCGACGAGCTCGCCGAACTCGCCCGCACCTTCAACGAGACCGCCGTCGCCCTGGAAGCCTCCGTCTCCGAACTCCGCCAAGCCGAGGCCCGCGCCCGCCGCTTCGCCGCCGACGTCTCCCACGAACTGCGCACCCCGCTCGCCGGGATGCTCGCCGTCACCGAGGTCCTCGACGAGGACGCCGCCCGCTACGACCCGGACACCGCCTCCGCCCTCCGCCTGGTCAGCTCCGAGACCGACAAGCTCGCCCACCTCGTCGACGACCTCATGGAGATATCCCGCTTCGACGCCCGCGCCGCCGAACTCCACACCGACGAGGTGGACATGGCGGAGACCATCCGCAAAACCCTGGAGCGCCGCCACTGGGAGGACCGCGTCGAGACCGACGTGCCCCCGGGACTGCGGGCCCGCCTCGACCCCCGCCGCTTCGACGTGGTCCTCGCCAACCTCGTCGGCAACGCCCTCCGGCACGGCGGCACCCCGGTCCGGATCCGCGTGTTCGCCGAGGCCGACCCCGACGGGCCCCGGCTCCTCACCGAGGTCGCCGACAGCGGACCCGGCATCGCCCCCGAGGTGCTCCCGCACATCTTCGACCGCTTCTACAAGGCGGACGCCGCCCGCACCCGGTCCGCCGGCAGCGGCCTCGGCCTGGCCATCACCCTGGAGAACGTACGCTTGCACGGCGGCACGATCCGGGCCGCGAACGGACCCCGCGGGGGAGCGGTCTTCACCGTGGAGATGCCGTGGGAGGCACAGGGATGACAGCCGGGCAGGACCGCACGGGACGGCACACCGGCTCCCCGGACCGGGGCGCCGCACGGTGGCGGACGGCCGTCGGCACGGCGGTCGCCCTGCTCGTCGCGGGCCTGCTGGTGGGCTGCGAGGGCGCCCCCACCGTCATCCAGGGCACCGACGTGGTCGAGGCCGGGGAACCGGCCAAGGTCGCCCCGGACCGGCCCGACGGGATCCTGCTGTACTTCGTCGGCGAGGGCGGCACCCTCGTCCCCGTCCTCGACCGCAGTCCCTTCGGGCCCGACGCCGAAGGGCTCCTCACCGGGGGCGGGGCCGCCACCGAGGCCCCCGACCGGGTCTACCGCGTCCCGATCGACCACAGCATCCGCAGACTCCTCCAAGGCCCCTCCGCGCGAGAGCGGACCGCGGGCCTGACCTCCGCGCTCCCCTGGCAGGACCGGTCCCCCGAGATCCGCGTGGAACGCGCCGGATCCACCCTCCAGCTCCGCATGAGCCTCGACGTCACCGCCCTGTCGGCCACCGCCCGCGGCCAGCTCGTGTGCACGGCCCAGCGCGCGGAGACCGGAACCCCCTCCGCCGAGGTGGTCCTCATCGGCCCGGACGGCGCCACCGAACCCACCGACTGCGAAACCGGCTGACCCCACCCCCGGCCCGCCCCCTTGCCGGGACCGCCCCGGCAGGACACCGTGGGTCCCGCCGGGCGGGACCGCGCCCGGTACGCCCAGGAGAACGGGGAGCGCGCGCGGTGAGCACGACCGACCGGCCCACGACCGGCCCGGACCCCCGGCCCGCCCCACGGCTCCCGGAGCCCGCGGACGGCCCCGGGAGCGCCGTGCCCGACGTCTTCGACCCCCGGATCTACGGCGAGGCCGTCCCGCACGCCGCCTACCGGAGGCTCCGCGACGCCCACCCGGTGGCGCGACAGGCCGAACCGGAGGTGCTCGGCTGGCCCGCCGGACCCGGCTTCTGGGCGGTGACCCGGCACGCGGACGTGGTCCGCGTCCTCAAGGACGCCCGCATCTACTCCTCGTACCTGGGCGCCACCCAGATCCGCGACCCCGACCCCGCCGACCTGCCCTTCGTCCGGCGCACCATGCTCAACCAGGACCCGCCCGCGCACGGCCGGCTCCGCCGGATGATCACCCGCGCCTTCACCCCCGCCCGCGTCGACGCCTTCGCCGACCGGGTCCGCGACCGGGCCCGCACCCTCCTCGCCGCCGCCCGCGACGCCGCCGAGGACGGCACCGCCGACGTGGTCCGCACCGTCACCGACGAGTACGCCCTCCTCAACCTGGCCGACCTGATGGGCGTGCCGCCCGAGGACCGGGGACTGCTCCTCGACTGGACCGTCCGCGTCATCGGCTACCAGGACCCCGAGGACGCCCCGACCCCCCTCCTCGGACCCGACGGAAAACCGCTGAACCCCCGCTCCCCGGCCCTGCTCGGCGAGATGTTCGACTACGCCCGCGCCCTCGCCGCCCACAAACGGGCCAGGCCCGCCCACGACCTGATGACCGTCCTCGCCGAAGCCGAACTCGCCGAGGGGGAGCTGGAGATGTTCTTCTTCCTGCTCACCGTCGCCGGCAACGACACCGTGCGCGGCGCCGCCCCCGGGGGCCTGCTGGCCCTGGCCGGGGCCCCGGACCAGTACCGCGGGCTCCGCGCGGGCGAGGTCACCACCGCCTCCGCCGTGGAGGAACTGCTGCGGCTCCACCCGCCGGTGCTCAGCTTCCGCCGCACCGCCGCCGTGGACACCGTCCTGGCCGGACGACGGATCGCGGCGGGGGACAAGGTGGTGGTCTTCCACGCCTCCGCCAACCACGACGAACGGGTCTTCGCCGACCCGCACCGCGTCGACCTCGGCCGCTCCCCGAACCCGCACGTGTCCTTCGGGGACGGCCCGCACGTCTGTCTGGGCGCCCACTTCGCCCGACTCCAGCTGCGCACCCTCCACGAGGAGTGGGTGCGGACCATGCCCCCACCCGAACTGGCGGGCCCGCCACGCCGGTTGGTGTCGAACTTCATCAACGGGATCACACGGCTGCCGCTGCGGGTGTCCGGGCCGAGGCGGTGACGTCGGCCACCAGCTCGGTCACGTCGGGCCCGTAGGCTGCGGAGTTGACCACCTTCAGGATCAGGGCGAAGGACCGGTCCCGGTGGCGCTTGGCCAACTGTTCGTGGTGGCGGGCGAGATAGCGGGCGGCGGCCTGGTTGCTGACGGCGGTCTGTCCGGAGAGCAGGAACACCGGTCGGGCCCCGTGCCCGTCGGTGAGCCGGGCCAGCAGGACGTGCTCGGTCGCCCCCTTCTCCCACCGGTAGGTCTCGCCGCCGACCCGCAACGCCCCCTGGTCGGGTCCGCGTTCGCGGCTCAGGTCCACGGCCACGCCCGGCAGCATCGAGGCGAGGTGCGCGGCCGTACGGGCGTTGGAGACGGGCCCGCCCACGCAGAACTCGGCGCGTTCCCCGAAGCCCTGGCGGGTGGCGTCGTGGCCGACGATCTGGAGGTTCGCCCCGCAGTCCTTGATCAGGGCGGAGAGCTCCAACAGGGCGAAGGCGTCGTTGCGGTGCACCGAGCCTTCGGTGCCGCCCATCTGACGGTTCACCACGAACAGGCAGTCCGAGCCGGTGGGCAGCCCGAAGAAGCCCTGCTTGCGGCGGAGCCGGCGCCGCCACAGGTAGGTGCGGGCGAACCAGCCCAGGGCGGCGCTGATCCCGGTGGCTATCAGCCCGAGCAGGATGTTGCGCAGGTCTTCGCTCATGCGCGGGATGGTAGTGGGAAGCCCGGTGACGTTACCCTGCGCGGGTCGTCGACCACCGGAGGTACCGATGGGCCGTTCCGCCGCACGCGCCTTACCCCTGCTCGCCCTCGCCGGGGCGTTGGTGGCCACGGGGGCCGCCGCGCCACCCGGCCCCGCCGCCGCGCAGGCGCCGCCCGCGGCCGCC